>DASVYI010000241.1:0-5903 GCA_036392275.1 Nitrosospira sp.
AACTGGGCACCGATTCCGAAGCCGAGCTTTTCAAGAAAATCCCGGATCTGGAACTCATCGAAGCGATGCGCCGCGCGAACGACAGTACAGTCGTCATCACCATCCGCGGCATCGGCGAAATGACGCCTCGCAATCCCGACAGCTTCATTGATCTCTCGACACTGGAGAGCGACTTCCAACGTCCCAGGGCCGTCGTTCATCTCGGCAATGCCAAAGCCAGCCCGCAGGCATTTCCCGGCAGCGCACAGACGAACAATGACCGGGCGACATGGGATGCAATGGACGCGATAGCCGACAAGATGGCGCTCATCTTTGCCGGCGATGAACCATTCGAGATACTCCCCGATGCCGCCAGCGCCATCCCGGTACCCGCCGGTACCCGGACTCAGCGGCTTGCCATACTCGCGGCGTTCAAGAACCGTCGCGACGACCTCGGCACGACGCACCATGACGCCGGTACGATGCGCATGGGCGACAACATTGCTGACGCCGTGACCAACGACGTTGGCCGCATCCACGATACCACGAATTGCTATGTCGCCAGCCCCGCACTCTTTCCCTCCCTGGGTTCGCCGAACCCGATGCTCACGGGGGTCGCGCTGAGCCGCCGCACGGGTGACTTGCTCAACGGTAGCGTGCTCTTCACTCCCGATCCGATTGTCAGTCCCCAGGACGAAACCGGCTTCCGCCCTCTCTTCGACGGCACGGCGGCAACATTCAAGAATTGGACCCTCGCTGGGCCGCCAGGGGGTGGCATGCTTCACCTCAACGGCGAGATGGTCAGCTATGGTAGCGGCGCACTGCGGCTGTTCTATTATTCCCAGGAAGCTTTCGGTGATTTCACGTTGCGCCTGCAATTCCGTATTTTCGACGCAGCAAATCACAACAGCGGCGTATTCGTTCGCTTCCCGCGCCCCACACTCGACCTGACCCCGGCCCTGCAGGCACGCATCTCGCAACAGCCGTCGCCCGAACCGTCTTTCGATCCTGGCAACGCTGCCTGGAAACCCGTCGTCGCCGGATTCGAGGTTCAAATCGACGATAATGCCCGTGGGGATTCCGGTAAGGATTTCTATGGGATCAGGCCTGAGCCGGACGGTTTGTTTAAAAACCGTACCGGTGCGATTTATAAAATCCAGGCTGGCGACCGCGTCTGGCACCTGAACTTCAACGAGCCAGCCGTGCAGAACTACACGCCAGGTCCCGCGCTCATTCCTGGTATCTGGTTCGAGTATGAGATTATCGTGCAGGGCAATGATTACACCGTTTTTCTCACGAACCTCCAGATCGGCGAACGCAAGCAAACGACAACGTTCCACAATACCGACGCAGACCGCGGATTGTCACCGGGATTCATCGGTGTCCAGGCATACGCCGGCAGCACGGTCGCCTGGCGTCACATCCGCATCAAGCCGTAACTCTTGCCGTACAGAAAATAATTGCAGAGTAAAAATAATGCCTGATTCCGAAGCAATCATCCAGTTCACCGATGGCTGGCGTCAGGTGCAGCGCGGCTCGATCGAGCGCAGCGGGCAGCTCAAGGTCGAATATGACATGCGGCGGCTGCCGCATTGTTTCACGATATGGCGCGGTGCCGAATTCGGCAATATCACGGCACATGTCCGATTCCATCCCCGCGGCGAAATGGTCAGCGGCAGCGTGATCTTGCCGGTTCGTGACCGCGAGAATGCGCCCGGCCTGGTCATTGGGCATGCGCCGGCGCTATTCGAAACCGCGGTGCCGGACGACGCCACCCAGGCGGAGATCTGGTTCCATAACTTTTATCAGACCAGCACGCGCTGTGACGCATGGGACAGTCGCTTCGGCTGCAATTACTGGTTCGACATCGGCGGCGCACCGGCGCGGATCCCTGGGCAGCCGGTCAGCTACCGCGCCGGTGCGGTGACAAGCCCGGAGGTGGTGAACGTGCTGGAACACAGCGCAGTCAAGGTCAACGTCTTTCCATCACGTCCGCAAGGCGGCCCGCGCCAGGGCATGGATTTGCAAACGCTGTTGAAGGTAACCGCATGGGTCAGAGAGACGTATTTCGGTGCCAACGCATGGATTGACATTCATGTCTTTGATGGCGCCGACAGATTGATACACAGCGAGACGCTGACACTGCCTTACACCGGCTTCGGCCCAGTATTCCGTTATGGGTTCTCAGGCAAGGTTTATCAGGGTTCAACCGCAACACCCGGATCGGTTCAGCCCCGGCCAGAAGCGCGGAAAATCCAGTACCGCCTATATTATGACGTGAACCACCAGGTCTTCACCGATGGCATCCTGCATCAGCTCCCGCTACGCGAGGATGCCTTGAGCTGGGGTACAACCGGCTCATCGGAATTCGCCTGATGCCCGTAATCCCGATTCCCGGATTTACTCATCCTCCAGCTCGATAAGTTTACCGTCTTCATCCACTTCAATCTCGATTTTCTTACCGCTGGGGCCAGGCTTTCTTACTATAGCCTCATAAATGGTCATTGATTTGCCGCCCGTCATTCTTGTTTCTTTCCTGATTTCCTCGATCTTCCCGCCACCCATGTTTTCGGAGATCGTTTTCTGAACATTGGCCGGCACCTCTGACCACTTCAATTCCTTCCCCTCTCCTGCAAACGCTGGGGCCGTGTATGACATGATGAGCGACAAGGCCGCTGATGCAAGTATTTTGGCTTTCATGACGGTGCTCCTGTTTGTTTTAATGGACATCTGAAAAGTGATAAACGGATGAGAAAGAATAGCCCCAGGCGAAAATTAATCTGTGCGGTAATGCACGCAACCGGAACCCAAACGCCGAGGGAACATTGGCAGATGGGTTACAGTATGTTCGCTTTGGCGGAGCCGTGAGAGGGGCCGGCCCCTACAGTTCTACCGCCATAGCCCTATTACCGCTGCCGCGAGTGCCAGATGACAGGCAGCGCTTCTCATCGATTCGCCGCTCCGTGTAGTAAACGGAGCCTAGGCAATAGTGTAAGTGTACGGTGTTCTAATATCTAATAACGGTCAAGCGGAGCAGGTCCGGAATCGGGAGACTCATTCCGGGCATCGTGATGTGCTTCGGATCCGGCCACGGATTTTGCTTCTTCATGCATCTCCCGTTTTTTCCTGGCGCGCTTTTCAATTTTTTCTTCGACCCTGTTTCCATGTGTTTCCTCGCTGACGGAAATGCCTTCATCCGATTCCGTCGGCAACGGATCCGGCTGGTTGAACGACTCGATGGGCTTCGGCTGGCGCATGCCCGGCCGACCGCCCTTTTTCGATTTATTACGTTTCTCTCCGAGAGAATTTTTCATAAATCATGTCCACTAAGTTTCCGGCAAAAGCGCCAAATCGAATCATGCTATCGCCTGGTAACCCATTCAGTGCGATAGCGCACAACCGCACAAAGCGGTCATCGTTCAGTCAATGACGACAACGCAGGCAGCGGGGAATTTTGTTCCGGATTGCCCAAGGGACCAAGGACCCGCCGATGAGAAATTGGAATCAATCTTTTGAAATCTTTGACGGTGGATGCGCAGGAATTTGAGACGAATTCATCGCACAGTCGATACCACGCGCGATGTCACATGACGGGCAACTCATATTCAGTCCTGGGAGACAGATCGGCTATTTGTTTTTATGACTTTGACCACCGGCCCTGCGTGCCTCCTCCGAACTGAACTCATGCGCGGTTCCTTTCTCATGCGCAGCACGTCCACCCTTGCGCCCAGCTTTGCGGGCCTCATCGGAAGTAAATTCATGCGCCGTGCCTTTCTCATGAGCAGCCCTGCCCGCCTCGCGAGCCTCTGCCGAATCGAACTCGTGAGCAGTACCCTTCTCATGGGCCGCTTTGCCGCCTTTGCTGGCTATCACGCGGTGCCTATCCTCATCCATGGAGGCGAAACCCCGCCTGCTCGTTCCATGAATGTCCCCCTCCCTGCCGCTCCCACCACTTTTTTCGCCGCCATGCCGATCGCTATCCCTGCCTGAAATCATGATCGAGTCTCCTGATCGAACGTTTCAACCACTATATTCTCGTACTCAGCAAAATCGTTCCCATCTAGCCGTCGCCGCCTGGAAGGGATAACCTTGTTTTTCAGTATAGCAATTGAGTCCGTGAAGGCCTTCTGAACAAAGTCAGAACGGAAAAAGGTGAGACCAGGCGATCTACTCACCTTTTTTCTTCGATTCGCTCATCGATCACGATTCTTTGCTAATTTTACCAATCATTTACCGCCGGCCTTCGCATGGTGCGCGGATGAGCCTCCCCTTGATGAAGAAGAGGAGGAGCGGCTGCTGGCGCTTCTTCCCCCGTGGGAGGCTTCTCCACCCTTCCGACCTGCTTCACGAGCCTCTTCAGAGTTAAACTCATGCGCGGTACCCTTCTCATGAGCCGCTTTCCCGCCTTTGCTGGCGATTGCACGTTGTTTATCCTCGTCCATGGACGCAAAACCACGTTTGCTGGTATGGTGGCCACCACTTTTTGCTGAGGACATATTTATCTCCTGATAAGCAAAAATATAAAAATTTCCGTTGACAACCAATGCTTAGACGAAATGAAGGTCCCCGGAAGCCCTTATCTCCGCCATTGAAAGCCGAGATGTCGTCACAGCTTAATGAACAGCCATGCTTTTTTATGTACGGAGACGTACATAAATTCAAAATAATCAAGTCATTCGGTACGAAATCCGCGCAAAAACGAGAATAGCACGTGAGCACGACGTTCCCGTGAAACGGTCGATCGCGATTTGATTGGCGGCCCGGCGAGCGCCCAGACCCCCTTACATCGTGGCGAGCAGATCCTCGAGGACCTTGAAATTGACCGGTTTGGTAAGATGGTGATCGAAACCGCTGGCTTTTGAAAGCCGGCGGTCTTCCTCCTGGCCCCAGCCAGTCAGCGCAACCAGTTTGATATTGTTGAATTGCGGTTGTTCACGGATATGGCGCGCCACGTCGTGACCACTCATCCCCGGCATGCCGATATCCATCAGGATGACATTTGGCTGGTAATCCGGGATGGCGGCAAGGGCTGCGGGGCCGCTGTTGACCGCCTGAGCGCTGATGCCCATCGACCCAAGCAGCATGCACAGAACCTCGGCGGCATCCTGATTATCGTCGACAACGAGTACACGCAGCCTTTTGGGTGGGGCGGGAGCCGCTTCCCCGGATTCATCGCTTTTCTCGCGAACGGTCGCTTCCGACAATGGCAAGTGCACGACAAATTCGCTGCCGCGATCCCTTCCCTCGCTCATGGCCACGACAGTACCGCCATGCATCGTAACAAGGCGATGGACCAGATTGAGCCCGATACCCAATCCCTCCTGCGTTCCAATACCATTACGGCGCTCCTGTGCGAACATATCGAACAAGCGAGGCAGCATCCCAGGCAAAATTCCGATGCCATTGTCGCGTACGGATACGACCGCGTCCTTACCTTTCTGACCGGCAGTCAGCCAGATCTGTCCGCCTTTCCGCGTATATCGCGCGGCATTGTTAAGCAGATTCGTGAATACCTGCTCCAGGCGCACGCCGTCCGCATGGACAATCAGGGCCGTTTCGGGAATGGAAATGCTTAACTTGTGCTTGTTCTCATCGATCAGCGGCCGGCTTGCGTCAACAGCATTGCGCAACACGACAGTCAAGTCCGTGGCAGACCGCCTCAATTCGACCTTCCCACTGGTGATGCGCGATATTTCAAGCAAATCATCCACTAGTCGGACCATATAATTGACCTGTCGGCTGATGACCGGCAACAAACGCGAAACTGCCTGAGCGCCATCCGGACGCGCCATCAAGGCCAGCGCACTGGATATCGGTGCAAGTGGATTCCGCAGCTCATGCGCGAGCGTCGCCAGAAACTCATCCTTGCGGCGGTTCGCTTCCAGCAGCGCCATTTCAGCGTTGACTACGTCCGTAATATCCAC
>DASVYI010000242.1:0-2648 GCA_036392275.1 Nitrosospira sp.
GTCCACCCCGGAATGGCGATTTCGCAATGGAGCAGCCCGCGGCTCTCGAAGCGGTGCGCGGAAACGTCCACATTGTCCCAGCGCGTAATGGGATAGCGGCTCAGAATCGCATTGCCGTGATGACCCTCGTCGTATACCGCGTTTTTTCCATAGGCAAAATCGGTCCAGACCGAGTCCGCCAGAAACTCGTGCTGGGGGCTGCCCGGCCAGTTCTCGAAACGCGCGGCGTGCCCTTTATGCTGACCGACCACCTCCTGCAGGAAAATGATATCGGCATTGATCGCCCGCAAGCTGTCGCGCAACTGATGCACCACCATGCGGCGCCTGAAATGAGAAACACCTTTATGGATGTTATACGTTGCGATATGTAGCGTTTTAAGCATATGACATAAAACCGCACTCCCGGTTCAAAAAAAATGATGTATGAATTTTTTCGGAAGCACCGGCGCCATCAAGCTCGTGACGCCAGGACATCGGGATACCGGAATATCCGGTTCCATCCGCTCACATTGGGATTGCGTGCTCATTCAGGCTGAAACTTCCAGCATGCGCTCCAGGGCAAGTTTTGCCAATTTCGCCTCCGCCTCCGGCACCTTGATCTGATTCACCACCTTGCCCGCCACCAGATTTTCCAGCGCCCACGCAAGATGCTGCGGATCGATGCGGGCCATGGTGGAGCACATGCAAATCGTTGACGCCATGAACTGTATTATCTTACCTTCGGGTTTGAACTCTTCCGCGATGCGGCTGACGAGGTTCAGCTCGGTACCCACCAGCCAGCGGGTACCTGCTTCGGCTTCACGGATCGTCTTGATAATGTACTCGGTGGAACCCACGTAATCCGAATTCTTGCAGACCTCGAAACTGCATTCGGGGTGCGAAATCACCTTCCCATCGGGATACTGGTTGCGGAAGCGCAGGATGTGCTGCGGCTGGAACATCTGATGAACGGAACAGTGCCCCTTCCATAACAGGATTTTGGCTTTTTTGATCTGCTCCGGCGTCAACCCCCCCATGGGCTCGTCAAAATCCCAGACTAGCATTTCATCGAGGGGAATCCCGAGTTTGTGTCCGCTCCAGCGCCCCAGATGCTGATCCGGAAAAAACAGCGCCTTTTCGCGGCGGGAAAATGCCCACTGCAGGATTTTCACGGCGTTGCTGGAGGTGCAGACGATACCGCCGTGCTCGCCGCAAAAGGCCTTCAGGTCGGCGGCCGAGTTGATATAGGTCACCGGTGTAACCATCTCATCCGGCTCCAGCACCTCCGCCAGCTCACGCCATGCCCGTTCCACCTTGGACAGACTTGCCATATCCGCCATCGAGCAGCCGGCGGCAAGGTCGGGCAGAATGGTGATCTGCTCAGGCTTGGAGAGAATATCGGCAACCTCGGCCATGAAATGCACGCCGCAAAATACCAGATACTCCGCATCCGTCGCGGAGGCGAGGCGTGAAAGCTTCAGCGAATCTCCAGTTAGGTCCGCGTGCTTGTATACGTCCGCCCGCTGATAGTGATGCGCGAGTATGACCGCGCGCCGGCCGAGTTCGGCCTTGGCCTGAATGATGCGCCGCTCGCAATCCTCATCCTGCAACGTGTCGAAACGATCAAATGCTATGGCTTCTGCTTGCATGGCTGCTCCCGCTATTCTCTATCCCGTCAGAAAATTGACCCATATAGGACAAAAATATGAATTATCAGTTCTCCTGTGCTCCAGGTTGAGGTTCGTCCGGCCGGCATCCATTACCCGGAGTACTCAGAATCCGGGAATACCCGATGCCAGCCTGCGTATCGCCTCGGCATTGCTCGGAGAAAAAACTTTTTCCGCCGCTTGCTCCCAGGGCAGCCAGACGTAGTCGAGATGCTCTCTTGCAGCGACCGTGACCGGAACCGGCTCAGGCACAAGCAGGCCGAAGACGTGCTCGGTGTTGCGCGTCACGTCCGGGGCATAACGCCAGCGCCATTCTTCATAAATGTCGTATTCGTTCCGTATCCCGCAGTCTGTCAGCACGTAACGGTTGGCATCCAGCCCGGTCTCTTCAGCCACTTCGCGCACCGCGGTTTGCGCCAGCGTTTCGCCCTGATTCTGACTGCCGGTTACCGACTGCCAGTAGCCGGGATGATCGGCCCGTTCCAGCAGCAGAACCTGCATGCCGGGTGTATGGATGACGACCAGGACCGAAACCGGAATCTTATACATTTTCTCCGTCAGGAAGCGTATCACGGAGAACCCCTTCAGAGGTCTCCCCTATCGATCGGGCGCGCAAACGATGCAAGCGTCATGTCCGGTGTAAGCCGTATCCGGCAGCGGGCAAGACATGCCAGTCACAGTGGGCTGGAATCCGGATCAGGCCCGGAATGACGGAATTCACCGTATTTTCCCGCCGGGCAAATAAGATCAGGCTTTCGCCGCTTGCGTGTGACGGAGCCTGATATGCAGCTCGCGCAACTGCTTTTCGTCCACGGCGCTGGGCGCGTGCGTCAACAAGCATTGCGCGCGCTGCGTCTTGGGAAACGCAATGACATCACGAATCGATTCGGTTCCGGCCATCATGGCCACCACGCGATCCAGGCCGAACGCGATGCCGCCATGAGGCGGCGCGCCATATTGCAGCGCTTCGAGCAGAAAGCCGAATTTTTCCTGTGCCTCATC
>DASVYI010000243.1:0-2554 GCA_036392275.1 Nitrosospira sp.
GCGTGCCCCTATCAGTTCCCCTTACAGTTCCCCTTAACTCCTTCTCACTCCCTTTCCCCTTACCGACGGTAGGCGTCCCACCGTATTTTGCGGTTTCCCGAGCCTTTTTCCCCTCATCGAGGGGACTACAGGACTTGTCAGAAGCTTTCCGGGGCTTCGGGACACGCCGTGGTGGCAGTGTGTCAGCTTCTGCTGCTCTCCGTCCACTGTTCCGGTGTCAACGTCTTCATGGACAGGGCATGAATTTCCTGTTTCATTCTGTCACCCAGGGCGCGATAAACCATCTGATGCTGCTGCACCATATTTTTTCCGCGAAATTCGGCGCTGACAATGACGGCGCTGAAATGAAAGCCGTCATCCCCTTCCACATGCACCAGTTCGCACGGCATGGCCTTCTCGATGTGATCTTTTATACTGTCCGCTGTAACCATGCTTTTTCCTTCCGATGAGTGATGTCGTTCGTGATGTCGTTCGTAATGCCATTCCCATCCGCTATGAACGTTTGGCTCCTAGCAGCCTGTCGGACTTGAAGAATCGAAGCGAAAAAGTGGCTGGGCGAGAACAGATTTTGACGATTTTGCAGACCAATAGTTGTTCTATTGATCAAAAAAGCGGCGAAATATGGACCGACCAGACGCTTTTACAGCCGATTTCCTTTAAGTCCGACAGGCTGCTAGTGATTGCGAAATGCCAATACCAATACATCAATAGCGGATCTTGTAGCCCGTCTTGAGCATCTGTAGTGTCAGCCATGATACCCCCACGAAACATGTTGCGACAATCGCGAGACTGACGTAGGGTGAAATGTCGGAAACACTGAAGAAGCCATACCTGAACCCATCTATCATATAGAAAAACGGGTTCAGATGAGACAGCCCCTGCCAGAAAGGCGGCAACGAGTGGATCGTATAGAACACGCCCGACAAAAATGTCAGCGGCAATATGATGAAGTTCTGGAACGCGGCGAGCTGATCGAATTTCTCGGCCCAGATACCTGCGACAAGCCCCAATGCGCCCAATAGCGCGTTACCCATCAAGGCAAAGACAAATACCCACGCAAACGAAAACAAGGGTACATCGAAGAACCAGAGCGTCATGAGATACACGCCCAGTCCCACGGTCACTCCCCGTACTACCGATGCCAGAACGTACGCAAAGAATATCTCCCTGTAGGAAAGCGGCGATAACAGCAAAAACACCAGATTACCGGTAACCTTGGACTGGATCAGGCTGGACGACGAGTTGGCGAAAGCGTTCTGCAGCATGGCCATCATGACCAGGCCGGGAATCAGGAAAGCCGCATAATTCACGCCCGGATAGGGCTGGACGTGATCTTCCAGCACATGCGAAAAAATCATGAGATAAAGCAGGACCGAAACGATCGGCGCGAACACCGTCTGGAACCCGACTTTCCAGAATCGCAGCAGTTCTTTATGTAGCAGGGTAAAAAATCCGGTCATCCTAAATCCGGCAGTTGGACGGGGTGAAGGGCGTGGTTTTTGGGGCGCAGGGCAAGGCGCAACGACGCGGAATGGCTATTCCATTCCAAGGAGTTGCAACGCAGCCATGTGCCGCAAAAGCCATGCAATCCGCCCCGTAGCGGACTCTCCAAAAAAGGGAACGTCAAATTTCGCAAAAAATCTTTGTGGATCATAACGGTAAATTGAAAAACGAGCGGTCAACTGCTGGATTTAGGATCACGTGGCGGCAAGGCTGGGATTATGAGAATGGGGCCTGGTTTCACTCATGATCTTTACGAACACTTCTTCCAGATCGGGTTGCAATACCTGCATTTCCAGCACCCTGGACTCCGCCGCGCGCAATGCGGCCATCACTTCTTCAAGCTGAGCGTATTCCTCCAGCGACAAAATGTAATACCCATCCTCATGGCCAGCCATCAGGGACTGTAGCGCCGGGGGCAGCGTACCCGGCGACAGCCGCAGCCGCAGCGCGCATCCGGGGATCGTCCGGATGAGGTTCCGGATGCTGTCGAGCGCAACGACATTCCCTTGCTTCAACATTGCGACACGGCTGCACAAGGCTTCGGCCTCGTCGAGGTAATGCGTGGTAAGTACGATCGTGTGCCCGTTGTGATTCAGTTGCTTGATGAAGCGCCACAGACCCTTGCGCAATTCGACATCCACGCCGGCGGTGGGCTCATCCAGCACGATCACCGGTGGTTTGTGGACCAGCGCCTGAGCCACGAGCACCCGCCGCTTCATCCCGCCCGACAAGGTCCGCATGTTCGCATCGGCTTTTCCCGAGAGATCGAGATGATGGATGATCTCGTCTATCCAGGCACCGTTGTTCTTGAGCCCATAGTATCCAGACTGAATGACCAGGGTTTCCCGAACGGTAAAGAAAGGGTCAAACACCAGCTCTTGCGGCACCACGCCCAGCATGCGGCGAGCCTCGCGATAGCCGGCAACCACATCGTGGCCCATGACCCTCACGCTGCCGCTGCTGGAGCGAACCAGCCCGGCAATGATGTTGATCAGCGTGGTCTTGCCAGCGCCGTTGGGGCCGAGCAGGGCAAAGAACTCCCCGGTTTCGA
>DASVYI010000244.1:0-2200 GCA_036392275.1 Nitrosospira sp.
CATCAACCTGCTTTTCGACCGGGCGTCCCCGGAAGAAGTTGACCGTGCCCACGATTGTGCCGATGCATTGCTAACCTATATGCGCAGCAAAAAACTTGAACCTTACCGCGCACGAGCCGACATGATGGATAAGATCGTCGCGGCTGATCCGGTTTATTGGGAGCGAATCCACGTACTCAAACAAGTATTCGACCCTGATAACATTATCGCTCCAGGACGCTACAATCTGCCATGACGCTTTCTTTCATCCGGCGTTGAGTGCAAAAATGTAAGAATCCGTTTCCCCATGCACGATCATTTTTCGATCGAGGCGGAATCGACGCTGTATACAAAAGGCTATTATCGGTGGGAACATTTTGGCTGGACCTGGATTTAGCTTTCCGCAATATTGTGCGCCAAAAGCGGCGCAGCGCCATCGCTGCTGGCGCAATCGCATTTGGCGTCGTCGCCTTGATGCTGACAACCGGCTTCATAGAATGGATATTCTGGGGAATGCGCGAGGCCACAATCGAGTCGCAGCTGGGCCACATTCAGATTAGCCGGCCCGGCTACCATGAAGCGGGAAAAGCTGACCCCTATGCATTCCTGCTTCCCGATGCCGTGCCCAAATTGAATACAGGGAACGAACTGCAGCAAATCAAGGCTGTTGCCCCACGCATCTCCTTTAGCGGTCTGATCAGCCACGGTGAAGCGACCCTTTCATTTATCGGTGACGGTGTTAGCCCGGAGGAGCAAACGGCTTTTGGCGACTACCTGCAAATTTCGGCTGGACAGAATCTCTCGGCCAATGATCCGAAGGGCATTATTGTGGGCGAAGGACTTGCCCGCAATCTCGGCGTAGACATTGGTGATCGAGTTGTGCTGCTCGCCAACACCGCTTCGAGAGGTGTGAATGCTGTCGAAGTCACTATTCGCGGACTCTTTTCCACCGTCACCAAATCTTATGACGATTCGGCTCTGCGCATGCCTATTGATACCGCGCGCCAATTGCTTCGCACACAAGGTTCGCATCTCTGGGTGGTGCTGCTGAACGACACCGCCCAAACCGATACCATGCTTACAAATTTGCGCGGTGAATTGCCAGGAAACGAGTTCGAGGTTGTTCCCTGGTATAAACTCGCAGATTTCTACAACAAGACGGTGACCCTGTATACGAAGCAAATTCAGGTTATCAGGCTGATCATCGCTCTCATCATCCTTCTCAGCATTACGAATACCATGACAATGAGTGTAATGGAGCGAATCGGTGAAATCGGCACTTCCATGGCGCTCGGCGTGAAGCGCATTGGCGTTATGCGCCTGTTTGTGAGTGAAGGAATCGTCATCGGCTGCCTTGGCGGCCTGCTCGGTTTACTGCTGGGGTTGATATTGGCTCATGTAATCTCCAGCATTGGCATACCCATGCCACCCCCTCCAGGGATGGCGCGCGGCTACACCGGGCGGATTCTCATAACCTGGGACATAGCCTCGAAATCGCTGGCGCTTGCCATCGGCGCAGCCTTGGCTGCCAGCGTCTACCCAGCCTGGAGGGCGTCACGAATGCAGATCGTCGACGCCTTGCGGCATAATCGATAGTCCTGGAACATCATGTTCAGGCTCGCATTGCGCAATATCGTTCGCCAGAAGTCGCACACCGTCATGACGCTGGCGGCGATCATGGGTGGCGTGGCGGGACTCATTTTGACCGGCGGCTGGGTGAACGACATTTTCGTGCAGCTGTCCGAGGCCCTTATTCATTCACAATCGGGACACCTGCAAGTCTATAAAGCCGGATATTTTTCCTCGGGAACGCGCGCCCCTGAAAAATATTTGATCGCGTCCTCCAGTATGGTTAAACAGGACATAGCAGCCAATGCGGATGTCATCAGCGTGATGGCACGGCTGAACTTTTCGGGATTACTCAACAATGGCCGCAGCGATCTGCCAGTCATTGGTGAAGGCGTGGAACCGGGGCAAGAGGCTGTGCTGGGAAACTCCGTCTCGGTCACCGCAGGACGTCAATTGGAGGACAAAGACGTGTTTGGCATCATGCTAGGACAAGGGGTCGCCCGGGGATTGAAATTAAAACCTGGCGATCATGTAACCCTGCTCGCAAATTCCCTTGAGGGCGCCCTGAACAGTATTGATCTCGAGGTAATTGGCGTATTCCAGAGCTTCTCCAACGACTATGACGCACGGGCAATAAAAATTCCTCTCTCCG
>DASVYI010000245.1:0-2719 GCA_036392275.1 Nitrosospira sp.
ATGCCACGCATCAGCGCAATTCCATGGGCGCCATGTTCCCAGGCCGCGGTCAAATCTTCGGGCCGCAAACCGCCCAGCGCAAACACCGGAATCGAGCAATTCCGGATAAGCAAACTGAATTTGCGCCAGCCCAGCGCCGAGGATCCGGGGTGGCTCAACGTCGGCAATACCGGCGCAAGCACCGCGAAATCCATGTCCAACTGCTCGGCTCGAAACAGCTCCTCTGCGTTGTGGCACGATGCGCCACACCAATCGGTATCCGGGCGTGCAGGGAGATTCATCAATTGCGCGGAGGTAAGATGTAAACCGTCCGCGCCTATCTCGCGGCAGAAGCCGGCGTCGCCGGTATCACCATTCACCAGCACCGTTGTGCCATGACGATGCGCGAGGGCCACTATTTCACTGCTGAAATCGCGCAATGCATGTTGTTCCATCCCTTTTTCTCGTATCTGTAGCAACCTTATTCCTCCCTGCAGCGCGCGTTCGATCCGGGCTATCGAATATTCTGTTCCCGCTTCCACCGCGTTGGTAATCGCATAAACCGGCGGCAATTCGAGCGCGCGCAATACCGGCGTGTTTGCCGGAAGCATCGGTTCAACTTCAACATTGTTCGAAAATTGCCATGCTAATTCCTGGCCTTCACAAGGCTGAGGTTTGCCATGCCATTCCATCACACGAAAAAAGCAGAGGCGAACGGTAGCGTGAGGATAGGTGAATGTACGGGTAATCCAGCGGTAGGCATGTTCGACGGTTATACCCAATTCTTCCAGCAACTCGCGCCTGAGCGCATGCAGCAGCGGCTCACGCGGCTTCACTTTGCCGCCGGGAAATTCCCAATAGCCTGCGTATGGCTTGCCTTCCGGCCGGCTCGCGAGAAGAAACGCGCCATCAGCGCGGGTAACGACCGCGGCGGCGACTTCGACAATAGGGGAACGCGAAGGCATGACCTTTTGGCGGGCAAGTCAGATTTGCCGTGCTTCCTCTTTTCCGGCCCAGTCGCGGGCAAATTGCCACGCGACCCGTCCGCTTCGGGACCCGCGTCCCAGCGCCCAGCGCAGCGCCGCTTCACGTATCGGCGGGGTCATTTTCGGAACGCCGTAATGGGCGAGCCATTGCCCGGCGGCTTCGAGATATTGATCCTGATCGAAAGGGTAGAAAGAGGCCCATAGCCCGAAACGTTCGGATAGCGAAATTTTTTCCTCAACCGTTTCACCCGGATGAATCTCTTCGCCGATATGCCGGGTCTCGCGGTTTTCCTGCATGAATTCGGGCATCAGGTGACGACGGTTGGAAGTGGCGTAGACCAGGAGATTTTCCGAAGCCGTGGCAATGGAACCGTCCAGTACGACCTTCAGCGCCTTGTAACCCGGCTCGCCGGATTCGAAAGACAAGTCGTCGCAGTAGAGAATGAAGCGCTCGGGACGCCGGCAGATTTGCTCGACGATATCGTGCAGATCGATGAGATCATGCTTTTCCACCTCGATCAGGCGCAACCCCGATTCCGCATATTTGGTGAGCATTGCTTTGACCAGCGATGACTTGCCGGTACCGCGCGCGCCCGTAAGCAGCACGTTATTGGCGGGATACCCCTGCACGAACTGGTACGTGTTTTGATCGATGAGCCTTTTTTGGGCATCGATCCCCCGCAACGCGTCGAGCGTGATGTGATGAGGGTGTGCGACAGGCTGGATGAAGCCCGCTGTGCGGCCATGTTTTCGCCAGCGGAATGCCACGGCGGTGTTCCAGCCGGTATCAGGCTGCTGAGCCGGTAACAGCCTCTCCAGGCGGGAAAGCAGGCTTTCAGCGCGCATATACAACTTATCCCAATCGTTCATGACATTTGCGGGCGTTTATCACCGAAAGTAGGCAAAAGAGATGATGCCCCATGCTTCTCGCGTAAGCCATGATTAATTATGTGTGCTATCGCACTGAACCGTTCAGCTAAAGCGGCGATGATGAGCCCGGTATGTCGAGCGTACGCAGGATGGCGGGGCACCGGTCCGGTTCATATCGTAATGGATTGCTCGCGTGATTGCTAACATAAGATAACAATGGAAGCGTCGATGCGCTGCGGCAAATCGGTAGGGGCGTGCTCTTTCGGATACTTGTTAGAATCAACCACAACCACAACCACAACCACAACATTGAGGAGATCACATTATGAACAATATGCCTGGGAAAAAGTCGCTGATGTCTCTCGCCTTGGGTTCCGCCATTGTCGCTACGCTCGGTACCGCATCCATCGCGTCCGCCGCGGATAGCCCGTTTACCGCGCAGCCGCTTAATAAAGGCTACATGGTGGCGGATGCTCAAGGGTACGGTGAGAGTTCCGGCAAGTCCGGCGAAGGCCGATGTGGAATGTCCATGGCGGATACCGACAAGGATGGCCGCGTCAGCCGGGAAGAGCATGCACGCCATTGCGACATGATGTTCAACAAGATGGATACCAATAAGGACGGGTATATCGATAAGGATGAAGCGGCCAAAATGAGAATGATGCATCGCCATGGAGGCGGTCAATCCGGCTACGGTGGTCAACCCGGCTATACAGGACAATGGTCAGACAACGGCGGACGCTATACCCACTACGGCGAACGTGCGGGTGATCATTATCTGCCACACATGAAACCGATGGAGGAGTAAGAACATTTCTTCCGGTGGGTTGCGTGCACGTTCAGCGTGCGCGCGACCTGTGTTTTTTCTGTTTTTCCAGTCGCTA
>DASVYI010000246.1:0-6068 GCA_036392275.1 Nitrosospira sp.
CTTATGAATAATAGTTGCTCGCGTAGCGTGCCGCAAGCCGTTTCCGGCTGCGCATGAGGTATGGCAACGCATGCCTTTGAACTCAGTGCCCCCAGCGCTGCCTCAGCAGAGGCCACCGGCTCAACACTGCCGTCTGTGTACGGCACCGTACGGACGTCAAGCGTCGCGAAATCAATAATGATTCCAGTTGCACCCTCCACGGTTGCACCCTCCACTTCTGGCAGCTTACATCCTATCTGGATAGTACAAGCCTGTGACGCCTGACATTGATTCGGAACTTCTTGTCCTCGATTCCTCAGTCAGCCCGCCCCGGCTGACCGTGCGCGGTGATTGGACGCTTGAGAACTATGCGGCGCTGGGGGAACAGATAGCTCGGCTTCGCGCTGTTGCAGCAGGTTCGGCAAACATGGCGGACTTGGAAAGCAGCCGCATCGATCTGAACGGACTGCGCGCACTGGATACAGCCGGCGCTTCGCGTCTGTTTGAATTGCTCGGGAGCAAACTTGCCGGTAAAGTTTCCAGCCCCGATTCAGCGCTTTCCGCGGAACGCCATGCCCTGCTGCAATCAGTCGTTACCGCGATGAGCATCACTGGCGAAGTCAGGCATACACCGCCGCGCTCGGCGGCAATCGAATTGCTCGGCCGGATCGGATATGCCATGGAAATCTTCTGGCAGCATATGCTTGCGTTCCTCGGATTCGTAGGTTTGACGCTCGAAGCCCTGACCCGTACCCTCTTGCGCCCGGGATACTGGCGCATTACTCCCGTCGTCGCTCAAATTGAAGAAACTGGCCTCAATGCCGTACCCATCGTCGCACTGCTCAATTTCATGGTCGGCGCGGTGATTGCGTTTCTGGGCGCTACGGTGTTGAGCGATTTCGGCGCCAGTATCTATACGGTCAATCTGGTGACTTTCTCGTTTCTGCGTGAGCTTGCCGTGCTGCTTACCGCCATCCTGATGGCCGGCCGGACTGCGAGCGCCTTTACCGCCCAGATCGGGTCGATGAAGGTCAACGAAGAAATCGACGCGACCCGCGTGCTCGGTCTGAGTCCGGTCGGCCTGCTGGTGTTGCCACGTGTGCTGGCAATGCTCCTCTCGCTGCCTATCCTTACCTTCGTGGGCATGATTTCGGGAATATCGGGCGGGGCGCTGGTGTGTGCGCTGTCGCTGAATATTTCGCCAGAAATGTTTCTCACGATCTTTCAGGAAAGTACCGGGCTGCGGCACTTTCTGGTAGGCATGTCCAAGGCGCCGGTATTTGCGTTCGTGATCGCGGTCATCGGCTGCCTCGAAGGTTTCAAGGTCGGCGGCAGCGCGCTATCGGTCGGCAGGCACACCACCTCCAGCGTGGTGCAATCGATTTTCGCTGTCATCTTTCTCGATGCGGTAGCAGCGCTGTTCTTCATGGAGATGAAATGGTAACCGCAACCGATCCTTCCGGCCATCAGGCGATCATCCAGGTCCGGGATCTGACAAACCGTTTCGGCGTGCAAACGATACATGACAAGCTGAATCTGGATGTTTATCGCGGCGAGATTCTGGGGGTAATCGGCGGCTCCGGTTCCGGCAAGTCGGTATTGCTGCGCACGATAGTGGGACTGCAGACGCCTGTCTCGGGCAGCGTACGCATTTTTGGCCAGGATATGCTTACGCTGCCGCCCGAGCGTCGCGCACGGCTGGAGCGGCGGTTTGGTGTGCTTTTTCAGGGCGGCGCCCTGTTTTCTTCCCTGACCGTCATTGAAAATATCGCGGTGCCGCTCATCGAGAATGCCGGACTCAGCCGGGCCGATGCCGAACATCTTGCAGAGGTAAAGCTTGCCCTTGCCGGCCTGCCCGCCAATGCGGGGGAAAAATATCCGGCAGCCCTGTCGGGCGGCATGGTGAAACGGGCCGGGCTGGCACGTGCGCTGGCGCTGGATCCGGATATCGTCTTTCTGGATGAACCCACGGCGGGTCTCGACCCTATCGGCGCCGCGGAGTTCGACCAACTCATCAGCATGCTGCGCGATGCGCTGGGCTTGACCGTTTTCATGGTGACCCACGATCTCGACACCCTTTACACCAACTGTGACCGGGTCGCGGTGCTTTCGGGCAAACGCGTTCTTGTGGCCGGTACGCTCGATGTGGTCGTGGCCACCAGTGATGACTGGATCCAGGATTATTTTCATGGACCACGCGGGCGCGCCGCCGCGCAAACCGGCCGAAGACGGCTGCACGAGATCGGCTAATGGAACCACGCGCCCATCATGTGCTGATCGGCGTCTTCACGGTCTTCTCCGCGGCGGCCGCCTTGCTGTTCACTTTATGGCTGAGCAAGTCGCACAACGATACGGAACCGCACTATTACATCATCGTCTTTAACGAGGCGGTGAGAGGTTTGTCCAAGGGTAGCACGGTGCAGTACAACGGTATAAAAGTCGGCGACGTGGTTGGACTTACGCTTGATCCGGGCGATCCCCGCAAGGTGCTTGCGCGAATACGTGTGGACAGCAGTGTCCCGGTCAAGCAAGACACACAGGCACGGCTGGTGCCAACGGGCATTACGGGAACTGCGGTGATCGAGTTCAGCGGCGGATCACCGGAGAGCCCGAACCTGGTTGCCAGAGACGGCAAGGATCCCATCATCGTGGCAACACCGTCCTCGATTGCCAAACTGCTGGCAGGCAGCGACAACCTGATGTCCGACATCAACGAATTGATTCTTGGCGCCAAGGGTTTTTTGTCACCCGACAACGCACAGCGCTTGGACAAAACGCTGGAACATCTGGAGCAGATCACGGGAGCGATTGCGAACCAGGGCGGGGATGTCAAAACCCTGATACAACAATTGACCGCTGCCGCCCGGCAGGCAGACACCGCGTTGCAATACGCTTCGCGGTTGATTGTCAGCGCCGATTCACTGGTCAACGAACAAGGGGTTCCTGCGCTTGGCAGCGCCGAGCGCACCCTGACTTCCTTGACGAAAGCCAGCGATACCATCGATCAACTGCTGCTCGACAACCAGAATTCACTTATTGACGGAATGCAGGGTTTCAAGGAGCTTGGACCCGCCCTGCAAGAGCTGCGGCATACGCTTGCTTCAATAAACAGGGTGATGCGGCGTCTGGAAGACAACCCCGCCAGTTACCTTACAGGCCGCGAGAAAATTCAGGAATTTGAACCGTGATCGGTGACGTGCTTCAGGCTCATCTTTTTTGCCACCCCGACTGGAACGCGAGGCTGGCAGCAAGCCTGGCAGCCGGATCGACTGGAGCGCTGATTTTTTTATCTTCCTGCTCGGTGCTGCCAAAGACCGAAACACTGGAGGTCTATCAGTTGCCCGCCTCCGCGATCAACCGTTCAGCCCAGGAAAATAACCGGCCATGGGCACTGCATATCGCCACCCCGCGCAGCAGCCAGATTACCGACAGCGTCCGCGTGCTGGTGCTGCAGCAGGATAATCAGATCAGTGCCTACAAAGGGGTACGCTGGAGCGACCCCGCCCCGATTCTGGTACGCGACCGGCTCATCAACGCATTTCGCGCCGATGGCGGACTCCGATCGGTGAGCAGCAACAACAAGCTGTCTTCCGACCTGGAACTCGATGGCGACCTGGGCGCGTTTCAGATGGAATATACGAACGGCATAGCCAGTGTGAATATCCGGTTTTATGCGATTCTGGTGCAACCCGCCAGAAATAGCATTGTCGCCACACGCAGCTTTGAGGTCAGACAGTCTGCCGAGGGCAAGGATATACGGGAGGTGATGGCGGCGTTCGGCAGGGCCACGGACACGCTCGCCTCAGAGATCATCGATTGGACGCTGCAGCACGGACCCGGTCCGTAACCTGCCGGCAAATGAATATCTTCATCGCAAGTGCCTGAAACCCGTCAGAAACCCGTCAAAAAACCCCTTATCACCCTTTACCACCCAAGGAGTAAAATCATGAAAAAATCTACCACTACGAAGAAGTCGAAGCAAGATCCGAATCTCATGCAACGGCCGCTAGCCACGCCGACTGACCTCGACAGCGCGGCGGCCGGCGACATCGCCGGTACCATGAACACCATCCTGGCGGATGTGTTTGCGCTTTACCTGAAAACCAAGAATTTCCACTGGCACATGAGCGGCCCGCATTTTCGTGATTACCATTTGCTGCTGGACGAACAAGGCGAACAGCTTTTTGCAATGACCGATCCTATCGCCGAGCGGATTCGAAAACTGGGCGGCCCTACGATCAAATCGATTGGTCACATTTCCCGCAGCCAGCGCATACTGGACAACGATGCCGACTATGTTGAACCGCTCGACATGCTCGCCGAATTGCGCGAGGACAACAAGACGCTTGCCAGCCGCTTGCGCGAAGCCCACAACGTCTGCGAGGAACATCGCGATATCGCCACTGCGAGCCTCATCGAAGTCTGGATCGACGAAACCGAGCGGCGTACGTGGTTCCTGTTCGAGGCCAGCCGCCACGGAGACCCGACCGGACACTGAGCGGCCGACACTGAGCGGCTATTAAGCGGCTCTATTAAGCGGCTATTAATCAGCTTCAGCTTCATCGTAAGGCAAACGTTAGCCGAGCGTGGGGGTATCTCATCCCTTTTCACGGGACAACAGAGCCTCCCCCGCTTTCCACCCTGGTCCGGATTCAAAAGCAGGAAAATCATCTTTTGCGAATCGGCGAGATTAGGCTGGACTCGTAGAACTTGCGGAACCATGCATGTACAGGCTTGAACCGGGGTGTGACCCGCATACATCAACCCCTCCTTGCCGCCGCATCGCGCTGGTATGTTCCCTCAAGCTACTGCGTCCGTCTCCTCTGGTTTAGAATACGTTCTTTTGCAAAATCGCAGAGCCTGAGCCCATGCATGGATTCGCGCCGTCATTCCCTGACCGGAGATCACTGATTGCTCTTTGAACGCATCAAGTCGCTCGACCATATCCTTGAGTCGGCTCAGAAAAAAGGACTCAAACGCCAGCTCGGAGCGCTTGATTTGACCATGCTGGGAATCGGCGCCGTCATTGGCACGGGTATCTTCGTGCTGACGTCGGTCGCCGCGCAAAAGGCCGGGCCCGGCATGATGTACTCTTTTGTCATCGCGGGTTTCGTTTGCGTGCTGACCGCGCTGGTGTACTCCGAAATTGCCGCGATAGTGCCGGTTGCCGGTTCGGCATATACCTATTCCTATGCCGTATTCGGAGAACTGACCGCCTGGATGGTGGGTTGGGCGCTTATCCTGGAATATGCCGTCGCAGCGGCGGCGGTAGCAGTAGGGTGGTCCGGCTACATCAACGGCTTCCTGCATGAAATAGGCTATGGCCTGCCCCTGGCCCTGACCGCCGGACCCTATGATACGGTTGTCGCAGCGCCCCATACGAATGCTGCCATAACGTCCTCGGGCAGCTTCAACCTGCTGGCATTTCTGGTTTCCCTTTTCGTCACGGTTCTGCTGACCCTGGGCACTTCGAAAAGCGCCAAATTTACTGCCGTTCTGGTCGTCATTAAAATCATCGCGCTCGCAGCATTCATCCTGCTCGCCCTACCCGCGGTGAACACTGTCAACTTCGATCCCATGCTGCCCAATGGCTGGGGCACACCGCTCTCCGGGGTAGGAGTACTTGGCGCAGCCGCTTCCATTTTTTTTGCCTACGTTGGATTCGATGCCGTCTCGACCGCTGCCGAAGAAACGAAAAATCCCAACCGTAATGTTCCGATCGGGCTCATCGGTTCATTGACGATATGCACCGTGATTTATCTGGTTGTCGCCTACTCCGCGGTGGGGGCTGTGGGTGCTCAACCGGGAGGAGACCTGTCCCAGTCGAAAGAACCCCTGGCATTCGTGTTGCGCGAGGTCGGACATCCCGCTGTAGGCAACTGGGTGGCTTCCGCGGCGATCATCGCCCTCCCCTCCGTGGTGCTGATGATGCTTTATGGACAAACGCGCGTGCTGTTCACCATGGCCCGTGACGGACTATTGCCAGCGGTTTTCTCCCATGTGCATGAGCGCTTTCATACCCCTCACGTCGTCACCACGGTGACGGGCCTGGCCGTCGCACTGTTCGCCGGAATGTTTCCCGTCGGCAT
>DASVYI010000247.1:0-2097 GCA_036392275.1 Nitrosospira sp.
GGTCATAGACTCCTAAGGAACATGGACATATACCCTGGGGCCGATCACTGGTAATATTGCCGGTTGAGTGCGTGGCGGAACGGACCATAGCTTCGATACAAGCATACACAACTGCCATGAAACTTGTTTTCTGCAATATGCTCTTGCTGGATTTCAGCAATTTACTGGATACGAATGACAAAACCGATAAACGATACACTGCTGCGAGCGCTGCTTCGGCAGCCGACTGAGTACACGCCCGTCTGGCTGATGCGCCAGGCCGGACGTTATCTGCCCGAGTACAACCAGACGCGCGCCCGCGCCGGAAGTTTTCTTGCGCTTTGCAAGAGCCCGGATTTTGCCACCGAAGTCACGATGCAGCCCCTGGCGCGATTTCCGCTGGATGCCGCCATACTGTTTTCCGATATCCTGACTGTTCCCGATGCAATGGGACTGGGGCTTTATTTTGCGGAGGGCGAGGGTCCCAAATTCGAACGGCCTTTACGCGAAGAATGGGAAATTCGCGCACTGGCGGTACCCGACCCCGCGATGCATCTGCGCTATGTCATGGATGCGGTTTCCCAGATTCGCAAGGCGCTGGATAACAGCGTGCCCTTGATTGGATTTTCCGGCAGCCCTTTCACGCTTGCCTGTTATATGGTGGAAGGTTGCGGTGGCACCGATTTCCGTCAAATCAAGACGATGTTGTACCGGCGTCCGGATTTGCTTCATCACATTCTCGATATCAATGCCCGGGCCGTGACTGCCTATCTCAACGCGCAGATTGAATCCGGCGCCCAGGCAGTGATGATTTTCGATACCTGGGGCGGTGCGTTGTCGCATGCCGCCTATCAGGAATTTTCGCTGCGCTATATCAGTCAGATATTGGCGGGGCTGAAGCATGAGCATGGCGGTGCGCGCATTCCGAACATCGTTTTTACCAAGGGTGGCGGATTATGGCTGGAACGCATCGCGGACTGCGGTTGCGATGCGGCGGGTATCGACTGGACCGTGGATATTGCCGAAGCGCGCCGCCGCGTCGGCCATAAAGTTGCCTTGCAGGGTAATCTCGATCCAGCTGTGTTGTTTGCCACACCGGAGGTCATCGCTGCTGAAGTGGAGAAAATCCTTGCCGCGTATGGCAATGGCACTGGACATGTGTTCAATCTCGGGCATGGGATTTCCCAGTTCACGCCTCCTGAAAATGCTCTGACACTGATTGAAGCGGTGCACGGCATCAGCCGGAAATATCGTCAAGCTGACTCGCTAAGTAACGGGCGGAACTGTTAAAATTTAAAAATTATGAACACTCCTCCTGATTTTATAAATACAAAAGGTAATTAGGCCGGCACGCATATATTAGAATGTGCTAAATTTCGGTAGTGTTAACAGCTCTTGGAAACAGTGTATGGCGGATTTGTAGGCTGGCGTGATGATCATTGCCGGATCGAACAAAATTCTCCTACGGAAACAAAGAGAAGCAGGGTAGGTCAAATTCGTAAGGAAGTTGGTTAATCCATTGTTACTTTGAAATTTTCAGTAGGATCATCCCGTGCATATCCTTATTATTGAAGACGATCCGGCGATTGCCACAAACCTTTATGATTTTCTCGAGGCCCGCGGCCATAGCGTTGACGCAGCCGCGGATGGTATTACCGGTCTGCATCTCGCGGTGACACAGCGATTCGATGGTATTCTGCTCGACCTGAGCCTGCCGGGCATGGACGGCATTACGTTGTGCCGCAAACTCCGCCAGGAAGCCAATCTCGACACACCGGTACTGATGCTGACAGCGCGCGATACGCTGGATGACAAGCTGAAAGGGTTTGATTGCGGCGCCGACGATTATCTGGTCAAACCGTTCGCACTGAAAGAAGTCGAAGCGCGCCTGGTTGCGATGCACAAGCGGCATGGCGGCAAGGTCACCAGCCGCATGCTGGAGACGGGTGATTTGTCATTCGATCCCAAAACCCTGTCGATACATTTTGCCGGGACGGGTGTCAAGCTGCCGCCAAAATGCATCCGTCTGCTCGCCTTCATGATGGGCGAACCCGGCCGCGTATTCAGCCGAAGGGAACTCGAATCGGAAGTCTGGGGAGACGCGCAGGGGACCAGTGA
>DASVYI010000248.1:0-7962 GCA_036392275.1 Nitrosospira sp.
AACGCAAGCTTTCCGTGAATGGATTTCTGGTGGATTTCTGCGAGGACCGGTAACGATCGTCATCCCATGACATATCGTTGATCCGGTCCCCGGTTCGGCCTGTTTTTGCTAGGACCTGCTAACACTTATTCGTACCCGCGATGGCGACGGATTTCGTCCAGCACGAGGCATGAGCCGCGCGACAGAGTGGGCCTCTGTAAGCGGTGAAAACGAAGGGCTGGACGAAATCCGTCCCATCCCTTCAGGTTGCGCACGAAAAAACGCGGGGCCGCGTTGCAAGGCTTGGCTATAGGCCCACTATGGTCCTGCGCTTTGCTCCTTACCCCCGCGTTTTTCGTGCAGCAACGCGCGCGTGAAATAAGTGTTAACAGGCCCTAGCAAAAACAGGCCGAACCGGGGACCGGATCAACGATATGTCATGGGATGACGATCGTTACCGGTCCTCGCAGAAATCCATTCACAGAAATCCACCAGAGATCCATTCACGGAAAGCTTGCGTTCACCGAAACCCGGTGAGATCCGGAATCCGGATCCTCACGACCGGGGGGACGTAGGACTACGGCTAGCCGGTCAGCCGGTATAGCCACGACTCGGCGGCTATCTTGCTGATATCCAGAACCAGGTCGGGAAAGAATCCAAAGAACAACACCGATAATGCGGGTACGCACAGCAGGCCGAGTTCGCGCGAGCGCAAATCCTGCAATTGGCTTAACCTGACATGGACGATGGGTCCAAGAAATGCGCGGCGGACAAACGACAGCATATAGGCCGCGCCCAGTATCGCGCCCAGTAATGCGGCAATGCCCAGCCCCGGATGCGCGTTGAGTGCGCCGACAATCAGCAGCAGTTCCGCGGGAAACCCGCTGGTACCGGGAACACCCATGCTCGCCAGTGCAAATATGAAAAAAAAGGTAGTGAGCCGCGGCATTACCTTCGCCAAGCCGCCCAGATGAATGATTTCGGTACTGCCGAGGCGGTGCTGGATGAACCCCGCGATCAGCATCAGACAGCTTGCAATCAGGGTAAAGTTGAGCAGCTGAAAAATTGCACCCTGGATTCCCTGCATATTGAGGGTGGCAATGCCCACGATCACCAGCCCTACATGGCTGATGCTCGCATAAGCCAGCAGACGGCGCAGGTTGGTCTGCTGCAAGGCGATCATTGCCGCATAGGTGAAAGTAATGGCGCCCAGGATACCCAGCACCCAGGCATATTCCGCCGATGCCTGCGGTGTGAGCGGCATGGCGAAACGCAACATGCCGTACGCACCCAGTTTCAGGCCGACCAGTAACGCCGTCAGTTGCGTCGGTGCTTCCATTGCGGTGGTCGGCAGCCAGGTATGAAAGGGCACTAAAGGCGCTTTGACCGCAAAGCCGGTGAGCAACAGCAGAAAAATAATCGACTGCAGCTCGTTCGATATGGGCGTATTCAGCAGTATGGGGAAACTGAAAGATAAATTCAGCGGAATGCCGCCGCCCGTCTGCATGGCGTGATTGACGCCCAGCATGATGAAAGCAAACAATAACGGCACGCCGCTGAACAGCATGTACAGCATATACTTCATCCCGGCGCCGCGCCGTTCGGGGCCGCCGCCCCATAAGCTGATCAGAAAGAAAATAGGCGGCAGTATCAATTCCCAGAACAGGAAGAACAGCATCATGTCCAGCGCCACCAGTACACCCATGGTGGCGCCCTCCATCACCAGCAGCAGGGCAAAGTGGAAACGGGCCAGATGCTGCACCGAATTCCATGAGGCAACGAGCGCGACCAGCGTCAACAGTGCCGACACCGGTAAAAACAATATGGAAATACCATCGACGCCGATCAGGAACTGAACATTCAAGCTCGGTATCCAGGCATGCTGCTCGACGAGCTGGAAAACGTTGCCATGAGCGCTGTCGAACCATTGGACTACGATCAGTGTTGCGATCAGTTCGAAGCCCGCAATCAACAGTGCGATCTTTTTCGCCACGCCGATGTCGCGCATAAAACCGGTCACAATGCCACCCGCAAAAGGCAGAAGTATAATGAGGCTCAATATCGGAAAATGTGCTTCAGTCATGCTGACCGTCCTTCACGGGGCCATCAGAGCCGCTATCGATGGTTTTGACCGGCATGCCGTTGGAATGCCTCTTCTCGTGCTTGTGGTAATACGCGCTCATCCCGGTCGGATCTCTTTCTATATAGTTCAGCCAAGGCTCCGTGTTGAACCCGGTACCGATGAGCAGCCAGCATATCGTGATGGTGATGACGGGTTCCGCCTTGACCCGGTAATGCTCGCTCCTCCGCGGCACGATGGCGCGTTTGGAGCCTGTCATGAATATCTGCTGAAATGCCAGCAGCAGAAAAGCGGCTGCCAGCACGTTACCGACCAGAATGGCGATTGCGGTCAACCAGCCATATTCTTCGATGGTGCCCTCGATCAACAGATGGGCTGCATCAAATCCCGGCGTACCCGGCATGACCATGGTGCTCAGCGCGGCAATAAAAAAAAGCAGCGCGATGCTGACGTTGGTATCGAAAAGGCCGCCCAGCCGTGGGGTAAACGCCGTATGAGTGCGCTCGTAAACCAAACCGATGCTGAACAGCATTCCCGCTGATGCCAGGCCCCATGCCAGCGACAGAAAGATGCTGCCGTTCAACCCATGCTCGTTGAAACAGAAGATACCGATGACCAGCATTCCCGCGTGACTGATGACGGAAAAAGCCAGCAGTCTGCGAATGTTGATCTGCATCAACGCCAGCAACGCGCCATAAAAAATGGCAATCAGGCCCAGTGTCACCACGAATCCGGCCCAATGTTCGGCAACCTCTGTAAGCACCGGCACGAGAAAACGGGCCATTGCATAGACACCCAGTTTCAGGCCCACCAGGAAAATGGTCACGCTGGCCACGGCGCTCTGTTCGGCCAATATCGGCAGCCAGCCGTGAAAAGGAAACAGGGGGGTGCGAATGGCAAAGCCACAAAACAGGAGAATGAAGATCAATGTCTGATTCTCCAGAAGCGCCTTGTTTTGTTTCAGTGTCAGCCATTCGAAGCTCAGGCCGTGACCCGCATTCATCAATCCGAAGCCGAGCAACAGGAAGCCCGCCAGGGTCATCAGCAAGCCCCAGCCCCAGTACTGCACCAGACGGGTAATCGTCCATCGTTTTCTTTGCCCGGTACCGCCGTGGACCGTCAGTAGAATCACCGGAAGCAGCTCCAGCAGGCTCCAGAACCAGAACTGGATGACATTCAGCGCGGAAAAGGCGCCCATCAGGATCGCTTCGTAACCGAGCAGGCAGGCTATGAACTTCCAGTCAAACGTACGCCGCGTAATGGCCTTGTAAACCAGAATCAGCAGAGCCAGGATTGCCGTGAGCGGAATGAACAGTACATTCAGGCCATCGATGCCCGCGCTGTAATAGGTGAAGCCAAAAAAACGCTCCTGTTCAGCCAGTTGAATTCCCCCTGCCTCCGGATCAAATACGGATAACAAATAGAAACTCAGCAATAAATCGGCTAGCGCTCCGGCGAAGCCGAAGCCCATGGCGATGCCCGTGGAAGAACGCGCCAGAAGAACAACGGTCATGGCTGCCAGGGGGACGAGCACCAGCGCCGTCAACAGGGGAAACGCTGCGGATTCCTGCCAGTAGATGACGTTGTTCATTATGGTTTCAAAGCGCAACCAGTAATATCGTTAATACGAACAAGGCGAGGTAGCCGGGGTTGAGCAGCAACTGTTCGATTTTATTGGCGGCAAGTCCAAGCCGGTGACCAAGCTGGATCATGTCTTCGCCAATGCCGCGTATGACGAGCCGATCCTCGAACCAATATAATCCGGCGGTGATTCGCTGGGTAAGATTTCCGGCAAATCCGCTTCCCCGGGCAAAGATCTCGTCGCGGGTGTCCGGCTGCGTGACAGGTGTCGCCGTTTTACGCTTTTGTGGCGTCATGCTGCCTGCCAGCCCCAGCGATGCATACAAGGATTGGCGCTTGGCGATTTTCTGCTTTTCCAGTTGCGCCAGCGTCGATATCGAGCGTTGGGAGGGGAGTGGAATTCCCATGGCGCGATCGACGACGTGGTCGTCAAAATACGCCAGGTCATGAGCCAGTTTCCGTATCGGTTTGACTAAAGCCCAGTCGGTAATCTGGTCAATCCAGAAACGATGCAGGGACGCGGCATACGCCCAGCGCAGCCCCGCGATTTCCCGGCTGACCGGCCTGATCGGGTTGCCCAGGATATGATGCATGAGCGCTGGTGCGGCCAATACCTGATAACCGCGGACGATGGCATGGGCGCATAAATGCCAGCTCGCCAGTTGCCAGAATCCCAGTCCGCATTCGAGAAACATCAGGCCGAGTTGTCCGGTTGTGGCAAAAAACAGCGAGCTCTTCACATCGGTCTGGGTCAGTCCAGCGGCAAAGCCGTACACGGCGGTCAAGAGTCCTACCACCGCAACCAGGGCCATGACCAGCGGCGCCCGCTCGAGAATCGGTTGCAACAGGATCATGAGATAAACGCCCGAATGCACCATCACCGCACCGTAAAATCCCGCGCTTGACGGTGTGGGTCCTTCAGCGGCGCGCGCCAGCCATGGGGCAAAAGGCAACTGGGCGGACTTGGCGAATGCCGCGATGGCAAAGCAGAGGGCAATGGCGCTGGCTTGTCCGGTGGATAGCTGCGCAGACAACGCATTGAGCTGGGTCCAGTCCAGCGTTTTGGTCCAGGCATAGCTCAGTCCAATGCCCAGAATGAAACCGATATCGCCGGCACGAACCGTGACAAATACACGCGTCGCATTGTAGGCGGCAACCGGGCGGTCATAAGCATAGGCGATCAATAGATAGGAGCAGAGCCCGGCAATCTCCCAGCCGATGAAAGTTCCCACCGCGTTATCCGACAACACCAGCAACAGCATGGCTGAAGCGTACAGGCTCAGTAAAAAAAAGAAGCGGTGAAAACCCGCTTCCCTGTGCAAGTAGTTGATCGAGAAGCGGATAATGATGAATAAAAGGATGGCGAAGATCGCCGCCAGAATCACGTTGAAGCCTGTAGTGATAAAGTTGATCTGGACGGTCAGCAAGCCGCTGACCAGCCACTGGCCCATACCAAACGAGCCGGCGTTTTTACCCAGTAAATCAGCGCCGAGGAGGAGCAGTGCCAACAGGCACGACAGCGTAATCGCCAAGCTCGCGATCGCCGCTGTCGTGGTTTCTCCGGCTTCACCATCGAGCACCCGGAACAGGTGGGCGATTCCGATAACCCCCGCGGCGATCGCAGGAAACAGGGGAATAAAAGCAGCCAGCGCGTCCATTGTCTCAAGCTCCTTCCGGTTCGGGCTGCCGTATCAAGGCGGGCGGCAACGGCAGGGTTTGACTTCGGTAGTAGTCCGGGGATTTTTCATGTACCGGCAGATCTCTTGTTTCTGCCTGCCAGGGAACGAACCCGATTCCGCGCTCGAAAATAAACAGCTCGCCGGTGTCGGGGTCCTTCGCACTGAGCAGTATCCATCCGCCGGCTATCAATTCACGCAGGCTTTCCTGACGGGCGTAGATTTGCTCCAGGATCGATGTCTTTGCCTCGACCAGAAGCTGCAGGCGCACCGCCTCGTGAATTTCGATCATTTGCCGCGGCAGGCCGGTGCGCAAATCGCTGGATGCGCCCTCCATGACAGCGAACATTCCGACGACGTTATGCGGTACTTTTGTACCGCAGCCTAAGCGCTCGTTATTGACGGTGGAAAAGTAGTACTCCAGGTTGATACCGGCGCCGACGGGTCCGACGGCAAGGAGTATTCCTTCCACCACCTTTCCCTCCGGGTCTTGCGTCGGATCGTAGGAAATTAGAAAAACGCGCCGGTCAAAAAATACGCCCCGGGTTACCGATCTGCGGCCCACCACCGCCGAGGCATTGGTCGCGTGCCCCAGTTCGGGTCTGGCCTGGGAAAAATCGGTCGCCCGCTCCTCAATATGCTTCAAGGCTTTCTCCGGGGTAGGATTACGCGGCGCCGATGCCAGCCGGCGGCAGCGCTCATGCGCCGACATTTGTTGCGCGTGACGCAATTCACTCCTTAATTTGGTGAGCGCAGCTTCTCGTTCCGCGGGGACATCGCCCAGGTCAAACCACGTGATTTCCTCATTGCAGGTGTTATGTTCAGCGCCAATGAACCAGGTATCGGAGGGGATCTCGATGCCGCGCTCGGCCACCAGCTTGCGTATTTCCGGCCGATTGGCCATCGCCGCGAACAACCGCGCGTTCGGGCCGCCATGGCGGCCGCTGCAGGCTCCGCAATCATAGGCCGCCAAGTGTGGATTATTCTGGCTGATCGAGCCATGCGCCATCAGTACCACGATTTCCGAGAAGCCGTAGGTCAAACCGGTGTTGCGCAGGAATCCGGCCACCCGGTCGGCCTGTTCCTTGTCGGTAAAACCCAGCTTGGGATGTTCCGGCGTGGCGATGGTTGCGGTGTCCGTTGAGGTAAACATCAGTTGCGTATTCACCGGGGGAACGACACTCTCGCGGATGCCCGCCACAACCGTTTGCTGGCGTCTGGGCATCAGCGTCTTCGCCAGTAACCCGGCCAGAGTAACGGGCGCGGCCACATCGATGACGGGTTGGGAGAGCACCAGGTTGCGGCGCAGGCTCTGGTATACAAGATTAACGGCCTGCCGCGCCAGTCGGCGTCCGCTATTATGCCGCTGTAATGCAGCATCGTTATGTGGCCTGGGTATTTCCCGCACCTCGTGCGCCGGGGTTACCACGATGGGGCATAAGGGCGTCACCCTCGCATCATCCAGACCCTTATAGTTTATCGGCACGCCAAAAAATCCGGCGGCCCCGAGCGTTTCGATTGCAGGATTGAATTCTTCGAGATGCCTGCGAAAGCCTTCTTCGCGGTCGTCTATGCAGAAAATGATCTGGGAGTCAGGGCGCGTGTCGCGCTTGGCCCATTTCCCCTGATCGTGGTTGGCCCTTAAGGCCTGAAAGAAAGCTTCGCGATAATTTCGTTCGTAAGCGTACAGCCAGACCTTGCCGCGTTCCGCCGCCGAAAACTGGTCCAGCAGTGCCAGCATCGCCAGTAAATCCCTTCTGTCGAGTTCCTCAACGTCTGAGGCATTCAGCCCCAGGTGCTGACATAAACGAAACAGACGCCAGCCGCTGCTATAGATGGTGTGCTGGTTATCGTGCTGTTCAGCCAGCGGACTGAATTGCCAGGTCTGAACCAGGTCGGCGAGCCGCTGCCAGTCCGCCCGCCCGTGACGCTCAGATCCTGCAAGCGTGATCAGGGACTCTACTCGTTCGGTAAGATACTCGGGTAGTTTCCTCTTGTACAACTTGCTGCGCACCAGGAACTCCGAGAGATTTTTCCGGAAATAGGTTTGCAAGCTGCTCAATCTGGCTTCAACCCGCCAATTGTCGCGGCAAACCCGGTTTAGCCAGAAGCGGTCCAGCGTCAGCCGGATTGCCAGATAATCGGCGAGGCTGGGTTTGGCATCTTCAACGGCAAAATAATTAGGATGATGTTGACGCCAGTTGATCATGCCTGACCAGCCGGGCAATTCGAGCGCCAGACGGCGGAGATATCCTTCCCATTTTGCTTGCGGTATTTCGAGCCGGGTCAGTTGCAATACGATGGCATCGACCGCATCCTCCGGCAGCTCGTCGATGATCTGCTGCCAATCGGGCAGCTCATGCAGAAAGGGGTCAGCATCATACTGAACCACTGCCCGCCAGGCACCATAAATGCCCAGCCGGCTGCGCTCGGGCATCTGCCATGGCGCGATGCCCTCGTCCATGCACGAGGCGCAAATGCGTATCAATTGCGGGCGAATGGTGTCGAGAACGTCGATTCCGCTTAACGCCATGATGAACCCGCGCAATGTGATGCCATCGCCCAGCCGGCCCAGTAATTCATCCAGTGCCCTGCTCGCCTGCTGCTGCATTTGCTGATGAACCGAGGCTCCTTGGTTTCTTTCAT
>DASVYI010000249.1:0-3820 GCA_036392275.1 Nitrosospira sp.
ACATTGTATTTTATCAAGACAGCGGCTGGTCCACAACAATAAAGTTCTGGCATTGCCATTCGTCACATTGAATCGAGCTTTGGCGCCGCATTTGCCGCTATTCGCCGCATTGTGATCCCGAAGGAGAAAACATGGCTACTCAAATTTTTGTGAATCTACCGGTAAAGAATCTCGCCCGATCCATGGAATTCTTCACTCAACTCGGCTTCGCTTTCAACCCGCAATTTACTGACGAGACTGCCGCTTGCATGATTGTGGACGAAAATATTTATGTCATGCTATTGACATGGGAAAAATTCAAGGCCTTTACTCCCAAGGAAATCTGCGATGCGGCCAGAAGCACAGAAGTACTTGTGTGTCTGTCTTCGGAAAGCCGAAAAAAAGTCGATGAGATGGTTAGCAAGGCTGTCGCCGCCGGCGGATCGACCTATAATGAGCCACAGGACCATGGTTTCATGTATGGGCATGGGTTTCAGGATCCGGATGGCCATATCTGGGAAATTGTCTTCATGGAACCTGGCGCGGTAAATCAGGGCGAAAAATGCGAGGGTTAGCGTTTAGATACGCAAATGTGCCCGCCCGTGATATGTCGCGAAGCCTGACGGAGAAAGGAGAAACCGGACAATCTGTTTGCTATAAAAAAGAATGCGTAGCCGCAATATAACAAAATGCTGAAATATGAAAATATTGTTTTTTTTACTACTGTTTTTTAACGTCGCATTTGCGGCTTATATTCAATTCAAATCGGAGCCGGGTGGCAATATCCAGCTCCAATTGCCGCCCGAACTTCACCCGGAAAAGATAAGATCGATATCACCGTTTACCACGTGTCTGGAGTGGGGCACTTTCATCGAGGCCGATCTACCGCGCGTCGAGGAGGCGCTCGCCAGACAGCAATTGGGCGACAGGATAAATCCTCAGGCGATCGGCAAGATCCCGGTCTATTGGGTGCATATCCCGCCGCTCAGGAGCAAGTCTCATGCCGAACGTAAAATCGGCGAACTGAAAAGGCTGGGGATCACGACTTACACTCATGTTCAGGATAGTAGCAAATGGAATAACGCCATTTCCCTGGGTTTTTTCCAGAATATAGAGGATGCCCAGGCTTTTCTGGCGGCGCTTCGAAGCAAGGGCGTAAGGTCAGCCATTATTGGCGCGCGCAACCTGGAGCAGATGAAGTTTGTTATCAGCGAGCCGCCGCAGAGCGTGGTCGACAAAATGGCAGAACTAAAGCAGGAATTCCCTCACACCGAACTCAAAACCACCAAGTGCGAATCCAGCAATAAAGTTTGACCTGCACTGAGCCTGAATCCGGCAGTTGACCGCTCATTTTTGAGATTCGATTCTTTCCCCCACGCATGGATCGCTCCCTGGCACGGCCTTGCAATACGATGCCCCAGCCCTCATCATCATATAATTCGATTATTTTTTATTTGAAAAGTTATTTATGACGGTCCCTCTCAAGTCTCCGGAAGAAATCGGGAAAATGCGGATAGCGGGCAAGCTGGCGTCGGAAGTGCTGGATTACATCGCGCCTTTCGTCAAACCGGGGGTGACGACCGATGAGCTCGATACACTTTGCCACGATTACATGGTCAATGTGCAGGACACGATTCCCGCGCCGCTCAATTACGCGCCGCCGGGGTACCCGCCTTATCCAAAATCGATTTGCACCTCGGTCAACCATCAGGTGTGCCACGGCGTCCCCGGCGAAAAGAAGCTCAAGTCCGGCGATATCGTCAACATCGATATAACCGTCATCAAGGATGGCTATCATGGCGATACCAGCCGCATGTATTATGTTGGCGAACCGGGGATTCAGGCCCGGCGGCTTTGCGAAATCACTTATGAGTCCATGTGGCGCGGCATCGAGGAAATCAGGGCCGGTAAGCAATTGGGAGATATCGGACACGCCATTCAGCGCTTCGCGGAAAGCCACGGGTACAGCATAGTGCGGGAGTTTTGCGGGCATGGGATCGGCACAAAATTCCATGAGGAGCCGCAAGTGCTTCACTATGGGCGACCCCACACGGGGTTGAAGCTCGAAGCCGGAATGGTCTTCACGGTCGAGCCGATGGTCAACGCGGGAAAAGCGCCCATACGTCAGATGGCGGATGGCTGGACGATCGTAACCAAGGACCATAGTCTGTCCGCCCAATGGGAACACACCGTATTGGTCACGGATACCGGTTATGAAGTGCTGACGCTATCCGACGGCTCGCCGCCGAAACCCGTTTTTCGTACGTGACGTCGTGCATCTCGCGACAAAACCGGAAAATTCCCTCGAAATTCCCTCGGGACACTCCCTGGACACCGAACCGATCAAGAAAACGCTTCTCGAAGGCCGCGAGCTATTGCGTCAGCATTATCACGAGTCCCGGAATGGTTCGGTCTTGCTCAGGGATCACGCGAAGCTGATTGATAGCATTCTGCGCCGGGTCTGGCATGAAATGTCGATGCCTGGGTCCATTGCGTTGCTGGCAGTGGGCGGTTATGGCCGCGGACAGCTTTTCCCGCACTCGGACGTGGATCTGCTGGTGCTGCTTCCATCGGTGAAAGGCAGTCCCGCTACGATGGATGGCGCAACCAGGGCGCGGCTGGAGCGCTGGGTCAGCTTTTTATGGGATATCGGACTGGAGGTCGGACACAGCGTTCGTACGCTCGCAGAGTGCGCCGAAGAGGCAGCGAAGGATATCACGGTACAAACCAGTCTGCTCGAAGCCCGCCAGCTGGCCGGATCCCATGCATTGTTCAGGGAGTTTTCCCGCGCAATGCAGGGCGCGCTCGAGTCGCGCGCATTTTTCATGGCAAAGCAGCTCGAGCAGCAGCAGCGCCACGGACGATACCGCGACGCACTCTACAATCTCGAGCCCAACCTGAAAGAAGGTCCCGGCGGCCTGCGCGATTTGCAAAACATCCTGTGGGTCAGCCGTGCCGCGGGGCTGGGCAAATCCTGGCGGGATCTCGCCAAGCACGGGTTCATCACTTACCGTGAAGCGCGCCTCGCGCATCGCCACCAGGCTATCCTGCAAGATCTCCGTATCCGGCTGCATTATCTCGCGGGGAGGCGGGAAGACCGTCTGGTATTCGATTATCAAACCCCTCTCGCCGAAGAGCTCGGCATAGCCGCCAAACCGCCGCGCCATGCGGTGGAAATACTGATGCAGCGGTACTATCGCGCGGCCAGGGCGGTAACCCAGATCAACACCATTTTGCTGGTCACGATTCACACGGAGCTTTTCCCGGATCCAGGCGCGGTTCCGGTTGTCATCAATGAACGGTTCCAGAAACGTGGCGAATTACTTGAAGCGCGCGATGAAACGATTTTTTGCCGCGATCCGGGCGCGATTCTGGAAAGCGTGTTGCTGATGCAACAGAATCCCGATTTAAAAGCCCGGAGTGCCGCGACATTGCGAGGAATGTGGCGGGCGGCGCCGCTGATCGATTCGGAGTTCCGGCGCGATCCGGGCCATCGCAGGATGTTCATGGAAATCCTGCGTCAGCCGCGCGGACTGACCCGTGAACTGCGCCTGATGAACCGGTACGGCATTCTCGGGCGCTATCTGCCGGCATTCGGCCGTATTGTGGGGCAGATGCAACACGATCTGTTCCACGTCTACACGGTGGACGAGCACATTCTCATGGTAGTGAGAAACCTGCGCCGTTTTCTGGCTCCGGAATTTCGTCACGAATATCCGCTATGCAGCCGGCTCATCCGTGAGTTCGAGAGACCGGAAGTGCTTTATCTCGCCGGTCTGTTCCATGACATCGCCAAGGGACGCCGGGGGGATCACTCGAAACTGGGCAAAGCGGACGCCAT
>DASVYI010000250.1:0-3255 GCA_036392275.1 Nitrosospira sp.
CGGGAGCACTGGATATTCCCGACCCATCCAGAAAAGAGCGAAGCAGGCCTGATTAACTATAAATTCATTCATATCTCAGCGCCTCCACCGGTTTCAACGCCGCTGCTTTCCTGGCCGGATAAAACCCGAAAAATATCCCCACTGCGGAGGCAAACGCGAACGCCAGCGCGACCATGCCGAGCGTGATGACGACCACCATGTCGGTTGCCTGGCTTACGGCCCAGGCGCCGCCGATGCCGAGCACCACGCCGATGAGGCCGCCCAGGATGCAGATCACTAGCGCTTCCAGCAGAAACTGAGTGAGAATGGCGCGGCGGTTGGCGCCGATGGCCATGCGAATGCCGATTTCGCGGGTGCGCTCGGTGACCGATACCAGCATGATGTTCATGATGCCGATACCGCCCACCAGCAGCGATACCGAAGCAATTGCACCCAGCATCAGCGACATGACCTTGGCCGCGCCGGTGGCCACCGCGGCAAGCGCGGCCAGATTGCGCACGGTGAAATCGTTTTCCATGCCTTCGGCGATGCGGTGGCGCTGGCGCAGCAGGCGGTTCATGTCGGTTTCGGCTTCATCCATGACTTCCGCCGATTGTGCCTGCGCCATCATGAAACGTATCGTGCCAGGGAATTGGTTGCCGAATATCTGGCGCTGCCCGGTCGTGATGGGAATGAATACCGCGTCGTCCTGGTCGCGCCCATCCAGGCTTTGGCCTTTGGGTGTCAGCACTCCCACGACCAGAAACGGACTGGTCTTGATGCGCACGGTTTTTCCTACCGGATCCTCATCCCCGAACAGATTATTCGCGGTGATCTGTCCTAGGACAACGGCACGGGCGCTGGACCTGAGGTCCGCTTCGGTGAGCAAGACGCCGTTTTCCGCCGGCCAGTCGCGCACAGCGAAATAGTCGGGGGTAACGCCCGTGACCGAGGTGCTCCAGTTATTTGCGCCATAGTTCAGTTGCGCCGTCCCCGTTATGATTGGAGCGGTCGCCTTGATCGACGGCAGATTGGCGATAGCCTGCGCGTCGCCCATGGTCAGCGTCTGGACGGCGCCAGCGCCAGAGCGCAGCGCGCCGGAAGAGGTCGCTCCGGGAACGATGAAGAAGAGGTTGCTGCCCATCGAGGTGATCGCCTGATTCACAGTGGTTTGCGCGCCTTGGCCCACCGCGAGCATCAGCACCACCGCGGCCACGCCTATGATCATGCCGAGCATGGTCAGGCCGGTCCGCAGCCGGTTGAGCCGCAACGCGCGCAGCGCTTCGCCGATGATCGTGAGGAGGCTCATGCGGATACCCTGCCATCATGCACGACGCGGCCGTCCTGCAAGCGGATCAGGCGCCGGGTAAAGGCGGCGATGTCATCCTCATGGGTAACGAGCACGATCGTGATGCCTTGCTCCCGGTTGAGCTGCTGGAAAACAGCCATGATCTCGCGGCTGGTTTGAGTATCGAGATTGCCGGTGGGCTCGTCTGCGAGGATGAGCTGCGGGTTATTGACCAGTGCCCGGCTGATGGCTACGCGCTGCTGCTGTCCCCCGGAAAGCTGGTTGGGCTGATACGCGGCAAATCTCTCCAGCCCGGTTTGGTTCAGGAGTTCCAGCGCGCGCTTGCGGCTCGCCGAACGGCTCACTCCGGCGTAAAGCAGCGGGGCCGCCACATTATCCAGCGCCGTCATGCGTTTCAGCAGATTGAATCCCTGGAATACGAAGCCGATGTTGCGGTTGCGCACGTACGCCAGTTCATCGTCCGGAAGAGAGGCGATATCGCGGCCATCGAGCCAATAGTGGCCGCTGGTCGGCGTATCGAGGCAACCGAGTATATTCATGAGCGTGGATTTACCCGAACCGGAGTGCCCCATGATGGCGACGAACTCTCCACGCTGGATCGAGAGATTCACGTCAAACAGCACCTGGCTGTTGACCGTTTCTTCACCTTTGACTTTGGCGCTGCCTCCCAGGCTGTATATCTTGCAAAGGTTCTCCACGCGAATCAGGGCACAGCCGGAAACCGGATCGAAAACTTGCTCAGAAACCTGAGCCGAAACGTGACGCGGGTTCATCAGAACATTCTGAACCTGAGCTTGCTGCCGGATTTTTCTCCCTTTTCGCCGGCATCGCGAACGATCACCCTGTCGCCTTCCCTGATGCCTCCTTCTACGATCTCGGTATAGTTATTGTCGGAGATGCCGATTCTGACGTTGACGGATACCGGCTTGCCGTCTTCCAGCCGGTAAAGGAGGTGTTTGCCCGGCTGCTTTGCCACCGTCATGGCAGTATCGGCATCTTCGCCGCCGGGCTTGTAGCGCAACGCGGCGTTGGGGACGCGCAGCACGGCCTTTTTCTCGTTGACGGTGAAGCGCACATTGGCGGTCATTCCGGGCAGCAGTACGCCATCATCATTGGATACCGCCACAATGACGTTATATGACACGACATTTTGTTGTATCGCGGGGTTGAGGCGCACTTGCTCAACCTTTCCGGAGAACTCCCGGTCCTGGAAAGCGTCGACGGTGAAATTTACCATCTGTCCGATGTGCAGGTGGCCGATATCCGCTTCCGCTACGCTGGCATAGATCTGCATTTCGCGCAAATCCTTGGCAATCTGAAACAATGTAGGCGTCTGGAAGCTTGCCGCCACAGTCTGACCGAGGTCCACATTGCGCGCGATGACCACGCCGGAAATCGGTGAGCGGATGATGGTGTAATTGAGGCTGGTCCGGTCGCGCGCAAGCTGCGCCGTACTGACAGCAAGCTGGGCGCGGGCCGCTTCCAGTTGCTGAGTGATTACATCCAGAGCATCCGGCGAAATGAAACCTTGCTCCATAAGGGCGCGGTTACGGATCATTTTGTTTTCCGCCACTTTTACCGCGACCTGGGCATTCAGCACATTGGCCTCCGATTGCCGCAATTGGGCTTCGAACAGGGATGGATCCAGTTCGACCAGTATCTGCCCTTCCTTGACCTGATCATTGAAATCCGCAAAGAGCTTGTAAACCGTGCCCGACACCTGAGTTCCCACATTCACCAGAACCACGGGATTGAGGGTCCCGTTCGCGGAAATATTCTGTACGATGTCACCGCGGTCGATGGGTTGGGTTTTATACCGGTCCTGCCTCGATTCGGTTTTGATTGCCCAATACCAGAAACCCGCGCCAGCCATTAGCAGTGACAGCAGGATAATGAGGACTTTGCGGCTCGGGATAAAGGTCATGGATGACAGAAGGTGATTGGGCGAATATTGCTGGCGCACGCCG
>DASVYI010000251.1:0-3822 GCA_036392275.1 Nitrosospira sp.
TACGGTGAACAATCTTTCTGCCATGCATGCGGATATGTTTGTCGTACGGCATTCACAAAGTGGTGCCGCGCACCTGATCGCCCGTCACGTGCGACCCGAGATCCATGTCATTAATGCGGGAGATGGCCGTCATGCCCATCCCACCCAGGGACTGCTCGACGTGTTCACCATCCGCCGCTACAAACGTGATTTCCACAACCTGCGCGTGGCCATAGTCGGCGACATCCTGCATTCACGCGTCGCGCGCTCGCAGATCCATGCGCTCACGACGCTCGGTGTACCCGAGGTGCGGGTGATCGCGCCCAAAACCCTGCTGCCCTCAAAGGTCGAACGCCTGGGCGTGCATGTTTTTCATGAGATGGCGGACGGGTTAAAGGATGTGGATGTGCTCCTCATGCTGCGTTTGCAAAATGAACGCATGGTCAGCGCCCGCCTTCCCAGCAAGGAAGAGTATTTCAAATACTACGGCCTTACGCAGGAAAAATTGGCGCTGGCCAAGCCGGACGCCATCGTTTTACATCCAGGTCCCATGAATCGCGGTGTCGAAATCGATTCGGCCGTCGCTGACGGTAAACAGTCGGTCATCCTGCCACAAGTGACATTCGGCATCGCGGTCCGGATGGCTGTCATGTCGATCCTGGCGGGACATTAAACCAAATCCGATAGCTGACCCCATTTAAATGAAAATTCTGATTGAAAATGGCCGCGTCATAGATCCTAAAAACGGGATTGACGCCATGACGGATATTTTCATCGCTGCCGGACGAGTTGCCGCCATAGGTGCCGTGCCGCCGGGATTTCACATCAACCGCAAAATAAATGCCGAGGGACTGGTAGTGTGCCCCGGCCTGGTGGACTTGTCGGCCCGGCTGCGCGAGCCTGGCCTCGAATACAAAGCCACGCTCGAATCCGAAATGGCGGCGGCCATGTCGGGTGGCGTGACCAGTCTGGCATGCTCGCCCGATACGGATCCGGTGCTGGATGAACCGGGCCTGGTGGAAATGCTGAAGCATCGCGCAAGAAATCTCAATCAGGCCCATGTTTATCCCATTGGCGCGCTCACCCGGGGTTTGAAAGGTGAATGGCTGACGGAGATGGCCGAGCTGCGCGACGCAGGCTGTGTAGCATTTGGCCAGGCCGACATGCCGCTTCCCAATATGCGCGTGCTGATGCAGGCGATGCAATATGCGGCCACCTTCGGCTTCGTGATATGGCTGCGTCCGCAGGACGCGAGTCTTGCGGACGGCGGGGTGGCGCATGACGGGGAAGTGGCGACGCGGCTCGGTCTGGCCGCGATTCCGGTATGCGCGGAAACACTCGCCCTGTCGAATATTATTTTATTGGCAAGGGAAACCGGCGCTAAAGTGCACGTGTGCCGTATCTCCAGCGCGGAGGGCGCAGCGATGATCCAGGCAGCAAGACGGCAAGGCTTGCCCATTACCTGCGACGTTGCGATCAACCATATGCATCTGTCGGAGATGGATATCGGTTTTTTTGATACCAATTGCCATCTTGTCCCGCCGCTGCGGGGGTTGAGTGACCGTGACGCCCTGCGCCGCGGCCTGATGAATGGCACGATAGATGCGATATGCTCGGACCACGCGCCAGTGGACGAGGATGCGAAGCTGCTGCCCTTCGGTGAAGCGGAAGCCGGCGCCACGGGTCTGGAGCTGCTGCTGCCCCTTACCTTGAAATGGGCGGAGGAAGCGAGAGTTCCTCTGCTCGCCGCGCTGGCTAAAATCACCGTGGAGCCCGCACGCATACTTGGTGTGGATGCCGGACACCTGTCCCCTGGCTCGGTCGCCGATCTGTGCATTTTCGATCCCGGCCAATACTGGAAAGTTGAAGCGTCAGTGCTTAAAAGCCAGGGCAAGAATACGCCGTTTCTAGGTATGGAACTGCAGGGCAGGATAAAATATACCCTGGTCAACGGCAACGTAGTGCACGAAGCCTAGCCGGAAAAATCGCGCGAGTACACCGGATCGGCCCCTGCTCGGGCAGGTCTGAGCAGCCCGGCTCGCCGCTAAAGGGACGTTTGGCGGTATCAGAATTGAGGCCCTGATTGAGACCCTGTTGGGCCTGATATCGTTTTAACCTTATAACCCAGGACAATGCAAATGAACCCGTTACTTGATTTTTCAGCACTGCCGCGCTTTACGGACATTCGAACCGAACACATTACCCCGGCGATAAACCAGTTACTGGCCGAAAGCCGCGCTGTTCTCGCCAGCGTGCGGGATGAATCCGCGGCGCCCACCTGGCAGGATTTTGTACAACCTCTGGAAGACGCCAACGAGCGGCTCACGCGTGCCTGGGGGCAGGTATCGCATTTGAACGCAGTGGTAAACACGCCCGAGCTGCGTGAAGCCTATAACGCCAACCTGCCTCTGGTCACCCAGTATTATGCCGAATTGGGCCAGGACCAGATTCTGTTCGAGAAATTCAGGCGGCTCGGCAATAGCGATGAATTCAAAAACCTGAGTCCCGCGAAGAAGAAGATTGTCGAGAACGCGTTGCGGGATTTTCGCCTGGGCGGAGCTGACCTTGCGGCGGCGGAGAAGGAACGGTTTCTCCGGATCCAGGAAGAATTGTCGGCGCTTTCTTCCCGGTTTAACGACAACCTGCTGGATGCCACGAACAACTTCGTGCTGCATGTCGCAAACGCGGATGAACTGGCCGGAATTCCCGATGATGTGTTGCAGATGGCAGGAGCCGTTGCGGAGAAAGACGGGGTATCAGGCTGGAAATTCACCCTGCATGCGCCATCTTATATACCGGTCATGCAATATGCGGACAACCGCGCCCTGCGCGAAAAACTGTACCACGCCTATTCGACCCGTGCCAGCGAGATTGAAGCACCCGGCGTACTCGCGCAGGGCATAGGCAATTTTGATAATACGCCGCTGATACGCAAGATACTCGAGCTGCGCAAGGAGGAAGCGCAGATGCTGGGATTTGGTTGTTATGCCGAAGTATCGCTGGCGACAAAAATGGCCTCAACTCCGCAACAGGTGCTGGATTTTCTTGGAGAGCTCGCCGGCAAGGCAAAACCTCATGCGGAGCGCGATCTGACGGAACTGCGTGAATTCGCTGCTGCCAGGCTGGGACTAGAAAAGCTGGAAGCGTGGGATGTGGCCTACGCGAGTGAAAAGCTGCGTGTTGACCGGTATGCGTTTTCCGATCAGGAAGTCAAGCAGTATTTTCCTGAAACCAGTGTGCTGCCAGGCATGTTCAAGGTCGTAGAGGGTCTCTATGGCATCATCATCAAACGCGTGGAAGAAGGTGTCCAGCTTTGGCACCCCGATGTGAAATTTTTCACCATAAGCGATGGCGAAGGACGATTGATCGGGCATTTTTACCTGGACCTTTACGCGCGCCCCGGCAAGCGCGGCGGTGGATGGATGGATGACGCCGTCAGCCGCCGCCGCGTGGCGGTTCCGGAAACCGCGGAGCACGGTATCCAGGCACCGGTGGCATACCTTAACTGTAATTTCTCCGCGCCCGTCCATCTCGATGGCCAGGTGCGCCCGGCGCTGTTCACGCATGATGAAGTCATAACGTTGTTCCATGAATTTGGTCATGGACTACACCATTTGCTCACTCAGGTGGAAGATTTGGGCGTGTCAGGTATCCATGGCGTGGAATGGGATGCGGTCGAGCTGCCCAGCCAGTTCATGGAGAACTTCTGCTGGGAATGGGAAGTGCTCGTCAACATGACAAGGCGCGTTGACTCGTTATCGCAAAGCGGCAGCTTGCGGGAAACGCGCTCTGCTCCGCCTCCCGCCCCGGATGGCTCTGCCAATGCCGTGTCGGCGGAGCATG
>DASVYI010000252.1:0-3870 GCA_036392275.1 Nitrosospira sp.
CGTTGAAAGGCCTTGCGTAATCCAGGTGGTGGAGCGAGATCGACCAGCGCATCCAGTACCTCGCGCACACCAAAGTTATTGATGGCCGAGCCGAAAAACACCGGGGTCTGCAAGCCGGCGAGAAAAGCCGCATGATCGAATTCGGGCGATGCGCCGCGTATCAGCTCGATCTCCTGCTGCGCACCGGCGGCAATGTCCGGAAAGCGTTCCACGATTGCCGGGTTATTCAGCCCTTCGATGATGTCGTCCGCGCCGTTCAACTTATCCTCGCCCGGGCGAAAAACACGCATGCTATCGCGCCGCAAGTCGAATACGCCGCGAAAGCCCCGGCCCATGCCCATCGGCCAGGTGAATGGTACCGCTGCCATGCGCAGCGTGCGTTCGATCTCATCGATGAGGTCGAGCGGGTCGCGCACTTCACGATCCATTTTATTCACAAAGGTCAGGATAGGCGTGTTCCGCGCCCGGCAGACCTCCAGCAAACGCAGGGTCTGCGCTTCCACGCCGTTGGCGGCGTCGATGACCATCAGCGCCGCATCCACGGCAGTCAGGACGCGATAGGTATCCTCTGAAAAATCCTGGTGGCCCGGCGTATCTAGAAGATTGATGACGCAATCTCCATATTCCATCTGCATTACCGAGCTGGCGACGGAAATACCGCGCTGCTTCTCGATCTCCATCCAGTCCGAAGTGGCGTGCCGGCTCGCCTTCCGCGCCTTGACGCTGCCTGCGATATGAATTGCACCGGCAAACAGCAGCAACTTTTCCGTAAGCGTCGTCTTGCCCGCATCCGGGTGCGATATGATGGCAAACGTGCGGCGCCGTCTGACTTCCTTGCCCACTTCTTTGCCTACTTCCTTACCTACTGTCATAAACTGCTCCTGTGCTTGCGGGTTCGTGCCCACGTTCCTGTTCCTGTTCCTGTTCCTGTTCCTGAGGATAAAGATAACATCGCGCCGTGTGCGTGGAACTGAATATGCTGGTTGCGGGATACGTTTTACGGCAAATCGGCATAACGTGGGGACAGCGCGTGTGAAAGTGGCAACCGGATGGCGGATTGGCCGGTGAGGGAATATCTCCGTGAAGATGGATGACAGGACGTTTTGATTCAAGCTCGATCACGGGAACCGCTGACAGCAGCGCCTGAGTATAAGGATGCCTGGGATTGTTCAATACTTCGTCCACGCTTCCGCGTTCAACGATTCGACCGAGATACATGACCGCCACTTCATCCGCAAGGTACTCCACCACCGAGATATTATGGGTGATGAACAGATAGGCCAATCCCAGGCTATTCTGCAGCGCCTTCAGCAGATTCAGAATCTGGGCTTGAACGGAAACATCCAGCGCGCTCGTCGGCTCGTCACAAACGATCAGCCTGGGATGGACCGCCAAGGCACGAGCAATGGCAATACGCTGGCGCTGACCGCCGGAAAATTCATGCGGATAGCGCCATTTCGCCTCTGGCGGCAACCCGACGCTCTCCAATAACGCATCCAGCCTTCCTCCCGCTTTAGCGCCCCCCGATTGACGGGCTGCCGCGTTTTCCTTTCCATCGTTTTCGACACGCAGTGAATCGATGCCTTCTTCGATAATCTCGATGATCCGCATCCGCGGGTTGAGCGAGGAATAGGGGTCCTGGAATATGAGTTGAAATTCGGCGCGCATTTTCCGCAACTTTTCGCGTTCCAGCCCCACCAGTTCCAGCCCGTTGTAACGCACGCTGCCCGCAGTGGGCGGGATCAGTTGCAAAATACTCTTGCCCACAGTGGTTTTGCCACAACCGGATTCCCCTACCAGCGCCAGCGTCTTGCCCTGTTGAATGGACAGCGAAACGCCATCCACCGCCTTGACATACCCTGCCACGCTCCGCATCAGGCCCATGTGTATCGGAAAGTAGACTTTAAGATCGCTGACAGACAACAGGCATGAAGCCGAGATTGCGGTTGCAGAATCCGGCGGCGCGATTCCCGAACCGGGCTTATCCGCATATCCTGAATCCTGAACCCCGGATTCCAGCTTCCGGTCCTCTGACCCATGCTCCGGAATCCGGGATGCGGGTCCCTCATCAAAAAGATGACATCTGACATAGCGCCCATCATGCCCATTGGCGACCGCGGTCCACGCCGGTGCGACCTCATGGCATAATGCCCAGGCATGGTCACAGCGGTCGGCAAAACGGCACCCCGCGAATCCGCGCGACAGTGAAGGCACGTTTCCCCGAATGGCCGAGAGCTGCAATCCTTGCCGGCGTCGCTCCCTTCCCGGCAGCGAGGCAAGCAATTTTTTCGAATAGGGATGCGCGGGACCGCGGAAGAATTGGTCTCGCGGTGCCGTCTCGACAATTTCCCCTGCGTACATGATTCCCACCCGATGCGCCATTTCCGCCGCCACGGCGAGATCGTGAGTGATGAGCAGGATTGCCATGCCGCTGCGTTGCTGAAGGTCCCGCATGAGCTCCAGCACCTGGGCCTGAATAGTGACATCCAGCGCGGTCGTGGGCTCATCGGCAATGAGCAGTTCCGGTTCCCCCGCCAGTGCCATGGCAATCATCATCCGCTGTTTCATTCCGCCGGAAAACTGGAAGGGGTATTCATTCATGCGGCGGGACGCATCGGGTATGCCTACCTGATTCAATATCTCGAGGATACGTTTTTGCGCCGCCACACCGCGCAAACCGAAATGCCGCTGCAACACCTCACCGATCTGCTCGGCAACTGTCATAACCGGGTTCAGGCTCAGCATCGGCTCCTGAAAGATCATACTGATGCGCCGCCCGCGAATACCGCGCATGGCGGCTTCAGGCAGCTGCAGCAGGTCCTCGTCATGGAGGTAAACGGAGCCCGAGGCAATTTCCGCCGCTTCCGGCAATAGCCGCATGACGGAAAGTGCGGTCATGGATTTGCCGCAACCCGATTCTCCGAGCAATGCGAACGTCTCGCCTTCCATGATTTGCAGCGTGACTCCGTCGACCGGCCATGCCACCGCTGCGCCGGTATGGATGGCGGTTGCCAGGTCGTTTATGTGCAGCACGGCACTCATGAGAGCAGCGAATCGTCGGTCTTGGAAACCGGCGTGGCCAATCCGGTTTTCGATCGTTCCCCGCTTCGCTTGCGGCGTATGATCCCCGCTTTTGCCGGCAAGGTCTTCGCCCGTGGATCGAATGCATTCTGTACCGCATCGGCAAACAGATTGGCGCTCAATACCAGCGCAAACATGAAACTGAAGGCGGCAAGCAAGGTCCACCACACCATCGGCTCGCGTGCCATTTCAAGCCGCGCGGCGTTGATCATCGTGCCAAAACTGATCATCGACGGATCGACACCAACCCCCACGTACGAAAGCACCGCCTCAGCCAGAACCAGACCGCTGAAATCCATCACGGTGGTGATCAGGATGATATGCATCACGTTGGGCAGGATGTGGCGGCTGATGATACGCCAATTGGATACGCCGAACGCGTGAGCTGCCTGAATATACTCCATCTCACGCAGTTTCAGGGTCTCCCCCCGCAGCAGGCGGCACAAACCCGTCCAGCTGGTGACCCCGAGTATGACGCAAAGGAACAGCAGACGCAGATCGGCGCGTGCGGCGATCGTATCGAACAGCTCGGGATGCGTATCCATATATACCTGCATCATCAATACCGCGGCTGCAATCAGCAAGACACTGGGAATCGAGCTCAGCGTGGTATACAGGTATTGAATCACATCGTCCACCCAGCCCTGAAAGTAGCCCGCCGTAACCCCGAGAAGGAGCGCGAAGGGAAGCATCATCAGCGTAGTCAGCGTTCCGATGACCAATCCAGTGCGGATGCTTTTCAGCGTGAGAAAAAATACGTCCTGCCCCACCTTGTCGGTACCAAAAATA
>DASVYI010000253.1:0-5213 GCA_036392275.1 Nitrosospira sp.
GACCATTCGAACAACCATTGATCTGCAAAATCGTAAAAATCTTCCCCCGATCAGTTAACTTTACCGAAAATTCTTACATCAACCAGGCTTGATTCTAACTATGGATGAGGAAATTATCTATTTATTAATAGGTTATAAATAAATCAAAAATTGGCATGATTATTGCTTTATAGAGTACGGGGTCAAACCAGAGCGCAACAACTGACTCAACTACTCTATGAGGGATGATAACCATGCGTATGTGCCTGATCGTGATGCTCATCAGTATTCTGACAATGGACGGAGTACTGGCAGCAGACAAGAAAACGAACCATCCATCCGATCAAACTACCCATCGAACGTCAGACCAACACAAGAATACGCATGGCAAAGCCCATCATTCCTCAAAACATGTTGACCCCGGCAAGAAGCAATGGACACCCCCGCCCGGACGCCTCCCTGACTCCCTGGTCGCCGGCCTTACATTTGACAACGGTCATAAGCCATATCACCAACAACTCCCGACGCGCCTTAACCAGGTTGCCGAAGTGCCCGAACCTGGAAGCCTGATACTTGTTGGTATTGGCTTGGCCGGGCTCATCGTATCGCGCAGGTCCATGAACTCCAGCCGGAAACAACCGCCAACCCCGTAGGGGATTTCTTGGGCGATGATAAGAAAATCCGCTTACGCCATTATCTTTCCCGCTACATTCGGGTTAAAACAGAAAGCCATTCCAGCACGGTAATTTCGATTGGAACTCCTGGGATTGAGGTGTATTATGCCGTCTGTCAAAACACTCAATTCGTTGGAGGGAGTCTTGAAAATATCTGGCCTGGTGAGTATTTTCTTTATGGGGATTGCGTTGTTAAGTCCATTGCATGCGCTCGCCGAAAAGACGGGCGCGAATACTGCAAGTTCAACGACAGGCATGTCTGGAAATGAAGGTAAAGTCCTTGCTACGCTGGATGCACCAGGCTATACGTATATGGAGCTTGCCAGTAAAGAAAAACGTTTCTGGATTGCCGCCCCCACAACCAGAGTAAAAATCGGCGACCGTGTCCGGTTTGATCAAAGCCTGGTTATGAAAAACTTCAATAGTAAAACGCTGAATCGCACCTTCGATCAGATCATATTCGTCAACTCGGCGACTGTACTGAATTAAAAATACGCTTGACCCCCGCAGCGGGACAAGCCCTTATGTTCAAGTCGGCAGGGCTGTGCCCGACGATAAAAATAATATCAGGTACCGCCCGACCTGCATGCTGCGCCTCATCCATCGAACAAATCTAATTATGGCAATACCTCAGGATAAGCTATAAGAATTACCTTTAAGTCACTGTTTACTTGACTGTTCCACTCCTTCGCTGAAATTTACGGGATTCTTCCCGACCTGTCCCGGATTCCGGCTCTACAAATCCAACGAAGAGCTTGCTTCTTAATCTCTTTACCTCATCCCGATACTCGGCAGCTTTTTCGAACTCCAGGTTTTTCGCGGCGTCGAGCATCTGCTTTTCGAGCAGCTTGATCTCTTTCGCCAACTGGACCTCACTCATGGAATCATAACGGGCTTGCACTTGTGCAGCCTTGAGCTGCTGCTGTGCGGTTTCAATGTTGTAGACACCGTCTATCAAATCCTTGATACGCTTGTGGACGCTTCGGGGCATGATGCCATGCTTCTGATTGAACAGAATCTGCTTGTTACGCCGGCGCTCGGTCTCTCCCATTGCGAGACGCATCGAATTGGTTATTTTGTCCGCATACAGAAGTGCGGTACCGTTGATATGGCGCGCTGCGCGGCCTATGGTTTGTATCAGCGATCGCTCCGAACGCAAAAATCCCTCCTTGTCCGCATCCAGGATGGCGACCAAAGACACTTCGGGAATATCGAGGCCCTCCCGCAACAGGTTGATCCCCACCAGTACGTCGAATTTGCCCAGCCTCAGATCACGAATGATTTCCACCCGCTCCACGGTATCGATATCGGAATGAAGATAACGCACCTTGATCCCGTGATCGGAAAAGTAATCGGTCAAATCCTCGGCCATGCGCTTGGTGAGCGTCGTGACCAGCACGCGCTCATCACGGGCGGTACGCAGGTGGACCTCTGACATAAGATCATCCACTTGGGTCGCTGCCGGTCGAACCTCAATTTGCGGATCTACCAGACCCGTGGGCCGCACCAGCTGCTCCACCACTTGTCCGCTATGCTCACGCTCGAATTCAGCCGGAGTTGCCGACACAAATACCGTTTGCGGCATTATTTTCCTGAATTCGTCGAATCGCAGCGGTCGGTTATCCAGCGCCGACGGCAGGCGGAAGCCATAATCCACCAGATTCTCCTTACGGGAACGGTCACCCTTGTACATCCCGCCGACTTGGGGAATGGTGACGTGACTCTCATCGATCACCATGAGCGTATTGCGTGGCAAATAATCCATCAATGTAGGCGGCGGCTCTCCCGGCTTTTTTCCAGACAGATGCCGGGAATAGTTCTCGATGCCCTTACAAAAGCCCAGTTCGTTGAGCATTTCGAGATCAAAACGGGTGCGCTGCTCGATGCGCTGCAGTTCCACCAGTTTGTTGTGCTGCTGAAAAAAACCGATGCGCTCGCTCAATTCGGCCTTGATTGTCTCGATCGCGCGCAAGGTGGTGCTTCTGGGTGTGACGTAATGACTGGAAGGATAAACCGTGTACCGCGACACTTTTTTCAACGTGCGGCCAGTGAGTGGATCGAACAGCGTCATACTTTCCACTTCATCGTCGAACAGTGATACACGTACCGCGGTTTCCGAGTTTTCCGCTGGAAAGATGTCGAGTACTTCTCCCCTCACCCGGAAAGTCCCGCGGCCAAATTCGAACTCGTTGCGTTCATATTGCATTTCGATCAGGCGTTGTATCGCCGCGCGCTGCGTGATTTTTTCATGTTCACGCAGATGCAGGATCATTCCGTGGTAATCCACCGGATCACCTATGCCGTAAATACAGGAAACGGTTGCGACGATGATTGCATCATCCCGCTCGAGCAACGATTTCGTCGCCGAGAGACGCATTTGTTCGATATGCTCGTTGATGCTCGAGTCTTTTTCGATGAACAAATCACGGGAAGGCACATAGGCTTCCGGTTGATAATAATCGTAATACGATACGAAATACTCGACGGCATTTTCCGGAAAGAACTCACGCATTTCCGCATAAAGTTGCGCCGCCAGCGTCTTGTTGGGCGCCAGTATAATCGCTGGCCGTGCCAGCCGCGCAATCACATGAGCCATGGTGAAAGTCTTGCCGGAACCCGTCACGCCGAGCAGGGTCTGGAATGCAAGACCGTCCTCCATTCCCTCTACGAGCTTCTCGATCGCTTCAGGTTGATCGCCAGCAGGTTCGAACGATTGATGGAGCCGATACGGGCTATTGGGGAAGGTAACGATCACAGGTATAATCGCGGGCTCAATAGGTTATGGGCTATTTTTAAACCATTTTTCCGGGCTGATTTTATCATGCAACGCAGCCCGCATCAGCGTAAGGACATTATTGTGGAACTCTCAAAGCGCGTTCAGGCCATCAAACCCTCCCCTACCCTGGCGGTCACCGCCCGGGCCGCCAAGCTCAAGGCGGAAGGCAAGGACATCATCGGGCTGGGCGCCGGCGAACCGGATTTCGATACGCCGCAACATATCAAGGATGCGGCCATCGCCGCCATCAACAAGGGCTTTACCAAGTACACGGCGGTCGGTGGCACCCCCGGCCTGAAAAATGCCATCATTGCCAAATTCAAACGCGAAAACGGATTCGACTATGCCGCCAGGCAGATCCTGGTTTCATGCGGGGGTAAGCAGAGTTTTTTTAACCTGGCGCTGTCGATCATCAATCCCGGCGATGAAGTCATCATACCCGCGCCCTACTGGGTTTCCTATCCCGATATTGTTTTGATTGCGGAAGGCAAGCCGGTGATTGTCGAGGCCGGTATCGAACAGAATTTCAAAATAACCGCAGCACAGCTGGAAAGAGCCATCACTCCCCGAACCCGGATGTTCGTCATCAATAGTCCCAGCAACCCCTCAGGCGGAGTTTATACGCGGGATGAGCTTAAGGCACTCGGCGAAGTTCTGCTCAAGCATCCGAACATTCTGGTCGCCACCGATGACATGTATGAGCATATCCTGCTTTCCGGTGAGGGGTTCACCAATATCCTCAACGCATGCCCTGATCTCTATTCGCGCACGGTGGTACTTAACGGCGTATCCAAAGCCTACGCCATGACCGGCTGGCGCATCGGTTATTGTGGCGGTCCGGCGCATATCATCACCGCCATGGAGAATATTCAGTCTCAAAGCACCTCCAATCCCACGTCCATTTCCCAGGTAGCCGCAGAAACGGCACTTAACGGCGATCAGTCATGCATTCTACCGATGGTTGCTGCATTCAGGGAGCGCAACCATTTCGTGACGGATGCGCTGAACGCGATGCCAGGCGTCCGATGCCTGCTATCGGGAGGCGCCTTCTATGCCTTTGCCGATACCCGGGAAGCAATTGGGAAGCTATACGCCAGAGGATTACTGAAGGAATCCAGCGATATCGCTTTCAGCGAATATCTGCTGGAACACGGGGGTGTTGCGGTTGTACCGGGTTCTGCATTCGGAAGCGAAGGATATATTCGCCTTTCCTTCGCCACCAGCATGCTCAATCTGGAAAACGCATTGAGCCGTATTGCAAAAGTACTTGCCTGAACCCGGTTATTCCCCCGGGATATCTACTTCTCCGGCAAACGCACGAGCTCCGGATATTTTTCCAGCGCGCGTTTGCGATCATACATCAGAAGCTTTTTCGCCGCCGCGTCAAAGGCCTGCTGACTATCCGTCTGCGGCGCAGCCACAGGGGCCAGGGTCACGAAACTGGAAATGATCTCTTGCGGGGGTGCCGGAATGTCCGCCCTGGCCTTGGCGGGTGGCTGAGTCACCACTTGTGACACGCTTTGTATCCCTGCTTCTCTCCGCCGCTTTACCTCGTCATTGTAATCCGGGGTACCGGCAAACTTTTCCGATAATAATTGCAGTATTGACGTATGGTCCATGGCACCCTTGAACACCGCGCCAGTGAGGACCCATGGGGATGCGATGAGGCTGGGAACTCTGGGGCCGGTGCTCACGAACGGGGTCGAATATAGCGAACCGGGTGGAACCGGAGCAGAAATTGCCAGAGGTGGGACATGATCAAAAAACCCGCCATGCTCATCGTG
>DASVYI010000254.1:0-2237 GCA_036392275.1 Nitrosospira sp.
CGCTTCGGCTTCCTGCGCGCGCGCTGGATACCCGATGCCGACACTGAGGGCTGGAACCAGTCCGCCATGCTGCTGCAGCAGCTCGCCCAGCTCAACCGCGAAAAGGAAATCCTCCCACCGCCGGGAGATCATGTGCATTGAGTCGACTGAATCGAGCAGCTACTCACAAATAGAGACGCCGTTGATGCTCAGGTGTTTATCCACTCGATGAGCGGGCGCCATTGCTCCAGGTCTCGTTCGACCTGATAGGCGGGCAAGTCGAAAATGCTTTTCCCGGTGAAGGCCGCGTTGACATACAGCATGGTGTCACGCAGATAGGTTAGAACAGGAAGGTCATATTGCATGAGAAACTGTTCCAGTGTGGCGGCGGCGCGTGTGCGCGGGTCCACGCGCATACCAATAATGCCGATAAAGGTCCTGTGCTTCTGCACCCTTTTTTCTTCCATCAACTGATCAAGAAAATCGCGCGTCGCGGCCATGTCAAACAGTGAAGGCTGCACGGGCACGAGAATCTTGTGGGCTAATCCCAATGCATGGGCCAGATTCTTCCCGTGCATCCCTGCCGGTGAATCCAGTACCAGCCAGTCATAATCATCGGGAATATCCGGCTCATCCTCGTGTCGCTCTGCATTGACCCGGGCGACCGACGGCAACTCAGCAGGGCGCAGGTCGAGCCACCCGAGCGAAGATTTCTGACGGTCGAGATCCCATATCGCAACCTGTTGATCCTGCCTCGCAAAAAACGCCGCCAGATTGGTTGCCAGCGTTGTCTTGCCGCTCCCCCCTTTCGGGTTTGCCACTAAAACTGTTCGCATAGTGCCCGAGCTCTCCTTCCTATTTCCCGGCTTCCTCCGGGTCATCCGCCGCCGCCTTCGATTGCGCGTCCGGCAGTAATTCCATCGTACCTTTGGGCTCAATCAGCGATCCCAACTCTTCCAGAGGAGGCAGCTCTTCCAGCGAGCGCAAGTTCAGATCATTGAGAAAATCCGCCGTCGTCGCATACAGGACCGGTCTCCCTGGCACGTCCCGGTGTCCGACCGCCACAATCCAGCCGCGCGCCTCCAGCGCCTTGAGTATCTGGCTCGAAACGGCAACTCCGCGGATTTCCTCGATATCGCCTCGTGTTACCGGCTGACGGTAGGCAATGATGGCCAGTGTCTCCAACACCGCGCGCGAATAGCGCGGCGGTTTTTGCGGATTGAGCCGGTCGAGAAATTTTTGCATTTCGGGGCGGGCGTGAAAGCGCCAGCCACTGGCAACATTAACCAGTTCAACCCCTTTGCCCTCCCAGTCCCCGCGCAGCTCCTCGAGCAGTCTGCGCAGGATTTCAGTACTCAGTTCCTCGTCGAACAGCTTCTTCAGCTCGGATAACGGCAACGGCTCGGTGCTGGTAAGTAATGCTGTTTCCAATATCCGCTTGATCTCGCCAGGGCTGGACGGGCTGGGCAAGCCGGGTAAGCCGGATAAACCGGCTGAGCCGGATGGCGATGAGCTAGACGGCGGCGAGGAAACTGATCGGCTTGACATAAATGATACCGAATGCTTGGAGCTGGCTGACCTCAACCTGATTTTCCCTGACAAGCTCCAGCAACGCGAGAAAAGTTACCACGAGCTCCGCCACACCTGCCGACAAGCTGAATAACTCGTTGAACTCCACAAACTTGTGTCCCTGCAGGCGGCGCAGGATACGGCTCATATGCGCCCTTACCGAAAGCTCCTCCCTGGTAATCTGATGACGGCGATTTGCCTGGAAGCGCGCCAGCAGCACAAGCCAGGCGTTACGCAGGTCATCCGTGTGAACTTCCGGCAGCCGTTCGGTCACCGTTTGATCGATCCATACCTGAACCAGCGCAAAGTCCCGCTCGGCTTGCGGTAATCCATCAAGACGCGAAGCCGCGGCCTTCATCTGCTCGTATTCCAGTAGACGGCGCACCAGTTCTGCGCGCGGATCACCGTCCTCCTCTTCCATACTATCCGGGCGTTTCGGCAGCAGCATCCGGGATTTGATTTCAATCAGCATTGCTGCCATCAATAGATACTCCGCCGCTAATTCCAGTCTGTTGGCCCGCATCATCTCGATGTAGGCCAGATACTGCCGCGTAAGTTCCGCCATGGGAATATCCAGCACGTCCAGATTGTGTTTGCGGATGAGATAAAGCAGCAGATCGAGCGGACCCTGAAATGTGTCGAGAAATATCTCGAGCGCATCCGGGGGAATATACAGATCCCGAGGTATC
>DASVYI010000255.1:0-3111 GCA_036392275.1 Nitrosospira sp.
CATAGGTCGCACTGGCGTTCTCCAGCTGGCGTAATTTGGTTTCCAGATGACGCCTGTTCTGGGAGTTATCCTTCGCTTCGGCGGCTTTTGCAGCCAGTGAAACTTCCTGAGTTTTCTGATTCAGCTGCTTGAACAACTGGGCCATATTATTGGCGGCCGTGCTATAACGCCGATAGTGCAGTTCCATTTTTTCGAAATTCGTTAATGGCTCCATTGGGCGGGAGGCCTGCTCGGGCATGTCATCCGCCGGACCTTGTCCGGCAAAAGCGCTGAATGAGGCGAGTCCAAACATCAGAACCATCAAAGCAGCATGACTCACTAACGAATTTTTGAGATTGTAAGTCATGGAACGACCTCCTGAATTGCTGGATTCCTCACCCTGACGGCAACCTATTCAGCCTGACCCCGATTTCCGATATCCGTATAAATCATTTTTCCGGCTCATCATGATCAACCGCAGCGGACAAAGCTGTCACCGTTTACCAGTATAGGCTAAACTGCGCTGTGAGCAACCTTCGACAGGCAGTGGGCGGCAACGCCTTTTCATATCGCTTCGACAAATTCGGCATAATGATTTCCAAGGTACCAAAAGGCAAATTCATCACACTGGAAGGAATAGACGGCGCGGGCAAGAGCACCCACCTCAACTGGCTTGTCGATTTCTTGCGAAGCAGGGGAAAAACCGTGGTGGTTACACGTGAACCCGGCGGTACGCCCTTGGGCGAAAAACTGCGGGAGATTCTGCTCGATAATCGCCATGTCATGCACGCGGAAACCGAAGCACTGCTGATGTTCGCCGCACGGCGTGAACATTTGGACAAGGTCATCCTGCCGGCACTGGATCAGGGGAACTGGGTGATTTCCGACCGTTTCACTGATGCCAGTTTTGCGTATCAGGGTGGGGGTAGAGGAGTGTGCATGCGGAAACTTGACGAACTTGAGCACTGGGTGCAGGAGCAATTTCAACCCGACCTGACATTTTATTTCGATGTGGCAGTCGAACTGGGCAGGCAGCGAACCAGCGCCATCAAGACGGCAGACCGGTTTGAAAAAGAAGAAGATGAGTTTTTCCGGAGGGTGAGAGAAACCTATCTGGAAAGGGCGCGCAAGTTTCCGCAACGAATAGTTATAGTCGATGCAAACCCGCCTCTGGTAGAAGTTAAGAAATCAGTAGAAGATATCATTACAAGTATATGTAAATGAATTATATTTATCCATGGCAAGAAACTCTGTGGCGAAGATTGGCGCTGCGCGATCAAACGAATGCCCAGGGTGGCGGGTTTTCCGCAAGCCACGCCTTGCTGTTAAGAGGCAGGAAAGGTCTCGGAAAATTTGCGTTCGCTCGCTATCTGGCCAAATCCAGATTATGCGAAACCCCGTCTGTCGAAGGCGACGCATGCGGGAGCTGTGCGAGCTGCAGGTGGTTTCAACAAGGGGGTCATCCGGATTTTCGTCTGGTCGAACCCGAAGCGCTCTCGGCAACGGGCGGTTCGTCCGATGATGGATTGGACGATGGTGGCCACAATACCGAGCCAGAAGCCATGGTGGCAGCGGGAACAGAGAGCGAAATGGAAGCCGGAGGGGCAAAATCCAGGAAAAAACCGAGCAAACAGATCAGCATCGGACAAATTCGGGATCTTGCGGATTTTGTCAGTATCTCCAGTCACCAGAACGGCTATAAGATTATCCTGATCCATCCGGCGGAAACCATGAATTCCGCCGCAGCCAATGCGCTATTGAAAAATCTGGAAGAACCGCCTTTGCGTACTTTGTTCATATTGGTAACGCATCAGGCGCAGCACTTACTGCCCACCATACGCAGCCGTTGCCTGCAAATCGTAATGCCTGTACCGGAATTGACGGTCGCGACCGGCTGGCTGAAGCAGCAGGGGGTCCAAAACGCGGAGGTATGCCTGGCTTCCGCGGGCCATGCGCCGCTCACTGCGCTGGAACTCAGCAGTGATGCCTATCTTGAGCAGCATCGCGTTTTTATCAAACAAATCAGCGAGCCGGAAACGATCAACCCTATTTTACTGGCCGAGACGATGCAGAAATCGGATTTGCCCACCGTCGTAAGCTGGTTGCAAAAATGGTGTTATGATTTACTGAGCTTTCGCACTACCGGGAAAATCCGCTACCATGTGGATATGTCTGCCGCCATCCGGTCATTGGCGTCCGGAATAGACTCGCGTTCGCTGATAACCTATTTGCGCATTTTGTCGAAAACGCAACAGCTCGCGAGCCACCCGCTTCATCCACGCCTGTTTCTGGAGGATATGCTGTTCTCCTATGCCGCGGCATTGTACCTGCCCTCCAGGCCGAATGGCTAATACGTTATTGTCCCCCCAAAACCTATTCCGCCATGTTTGTTGATTCTCATTGTCATCTCGACTTTCCCGATCTTGCCGGCAATCTCGACGAATTGCTGGATGGAATGCGCAATAACTACGTGAGCCATGCACTCTGCGTGAGCGTCAATCTCCAGGATTTTCCCAGGGTGCTTGCGCTGGCTGAAAATCATTCCAACTTGTTTGCTTCGGCCGGCGTGCATCCCGATTACGAAAATCTGCCTGAGCCCCAGGCGGCGCAATTGGCATCTCTGGCTGATCATCCCAAGGTGGTCGCGATCGGCGAGACGGGGTTGGATTATTTTCGCCTCAAAGGCGATCTGGAATGGCAGCGGGAGCGCTTCCGTCAGCACATCCGCGCTGCCAGACGGTGCGGCAAACCTCTCATTATCCATACCCGGGCAGCCGCCGCGGATACGCTGCGCATCATGGCGGAGGAGGGCGCGGATAGTGTTGGCGGGGTGATGCATTGCTTTACCGAAAGCTGGGACATGGCGCAGCAAGCCATGGAAATGAACTTTTATATTTCATTCTCCGGCATCGTCACGTTCAAGAATGCCGTTGCACTCAAGGATGTGGCCAGGAGAATCAAGCTCGATAGAATGCTGATAGAAACCGATTCACCTTACCTTGCGCCTGTGCCTCATCGCGGGAAAATTAATCAGCCCGCCTTCGTGCGGCACGTTGCCGAAGCCATAGCGGATCTGCGCGGTATAAGCGTGAATGAAATTGCCTCAGCCACTACCGATAACTTCTTCAACTT
>DASVYI010000256.1:0-11208 GCA_036392275.1 Nitrosospira sp.
AAAGGAAATCGGCTGCAAAAGCGTCTGGCCGGTCCATATTTCGCCGCTTTTTTGACCAATAGAACAACTATTGGTCTGCAAAATCGTCAAAATCTGTTCTCGCCCAGCCACTTTTTCGCTTCGATTCTTCAAGTCCGACAGGCTGCTAGACAATTCCCCGCATCCTTCACAGATAGGACCACGGCTTGGCATGGCTGTCACGCCAGGCGGCCTCACCAAGCTCGGACCCATCCAGCTCCGCGCGTTCGTTCCTCTTATCCTGCCGCATTCACGTGCCGTTAAGGGTGCCGATTCAGATTTCGCAAGCCGGTCAGCGGGTTCTACCAAAGTCACTATAATGAATGAACCATGTCTTGGGAATGCCTGCATTCCAGTCGAGCGCGAATGCGCGATGAATGAAGGCTCATCGATGACAACGCAACCGCTGCCCTATTTCGAGCATGATGCCGATATCGGCGTTATCGGTCGAGGACCGACGCTTGAGCGGGCATTCGAGGCGGCGGCGCAGGCGGTATTTGCAATTATTACCCCCCTGGATGCGGTGCAGCCACAGGCCACGGTATCGATCGAGTTTGAGGAAGCCGACAGCGAATTGGCCCTGGTCATCTGGCTGAATCTGTTGCTGGGCAAGGCGCGTGAACTGGGGATGGTATTCGGCCGTTTCCATTTACAGCACCAAGGCAATAAATGGAATGGCGAAGCATCGGGTGAAAAATGGAACGAAAGCCTGGAACGCGGTGTGGAAGTCAAAGGCGCAACCTTGACCATGCTTTCCGTGGAACAGGCGGGTGCGATCTGGGAAGCACGTTGTGTCGTAGACGTATGAGTGAGTACATGTGTAGGGCGGGGCCCGGATAGCCGTACGAGATGAACCTGGACCAGCTACACCAGCTGCAACCTTATCTCTGGAGCTTGCCGCGCCAGCCGGGCGAGGAGCGCGCGGAGGTGCTGCTTTACGGGAGCGCGCCTTTGCTGGGCAGTATGGATGACAAGGTATTGGAGCAAATAGCCAATGTCGCCTGCCTGCCCGGCCTGGCGGGCGCCGCGATGACCATGCCGGACGCCCACTGGGGCTACGGATTTCCCATCGGCGGTGTTGCCGCGTTCGATGCAAAGCAAGGCGGCATCATTTCTGCCGGAGGCGTCGGCTTCGACATCTCATGTGGCATACGCTGCCTGCGCAGCAATCTCGATGTAAGCGAGGCACTGCCGGAATTCGGGCGGCTTGCGGATATCCTTTTCCGGGAAATACCCGCCGGTGTGGGTGAAGAAGGCCACCTGAAGTTGAATCCCACGCAAATCGACCGGGTATTGCACGACGGCGCGCACTGGGCGGTACAACAAGGGTACGGCAATGCTGCCGACCTTGAATACATCGAAGAACGCGGCCGCATGAGCGGCGCTGCGACGGATAACGTATCGGAGCTGGCGAAAAAGCGCCAGCGCGGCGAGATGGGTACACTCGGTTCCGGCAACCATTATCTCGAAGTTCAATGGGTGGAGAAAATTTACGACACCGCGGCCGCATCGGCGTTTGGTCTGCGGGAAGGTCAGATCGTCATTTCGATACACTGCGGCTCGCGTGGATTGGGACATCAAATCGGCACCGACTATCTTGTCATGCTGGCCAAGGCCGCCACACGCCTCGGCATCCGCCTGCCCAACCGCGAGCTGGCTTGCGCACCCATCCAGTCTCCGGAGGGTCAGCAATATATTGGCGCAATGAATGCCGGAATCAACTGCGCCCTGGCCAACCGGCAAATCCTGGCCCATCTGACACGGGTGGCATTCACGCAGGTGTATCCGCAGGCAGAGCTTGAAACCCTGTTTGATGTCTCGCACAATACCTGCAAGGTGGAAACGCATGAAGTCGATGGTAAATCCAGGCTATTGCACGTTCATCGCAAAGGTGCGACGCGCGCATTCGGGCCGGGGCATCCGATGTTGCCGGAACGCTATCGCGAAGTCGGTCAGCCAGTGGTCGTGGGCGGAAGCATGGGGACCGGCTCCTACATTCTTGCCGGGAATCGCGCAAACCCGGCATTTTCGTCGGCAAGCCATGGCGCGGGCCGCGCCCTGAGCCGCCATCAGTCGCTCGCGCGCTGGCATGGGCGCCAATTGGTTGATGAATTGGCCCGGCAGGGCATCCTGATTCGTACACGCTCGATGCGCGGCGTGGCGGAAGAGGCGCCAGGCGCATACAAGGATGTGGATCTGGTTGCGGAGGTCACGGAACAGGCAGGGCTTGCGCGGCGGGTTGCCTTCCTGCGCCCGAAGGTGTGCGTCAAGGGGTAGAGGGGTAGAGTGGATAGAGGATTGTTGGACCCGGATAATCGGGATAAGCGGGATAAGCGGAGTTAATTCTCATGTATCGTCATATACTGGTCCCCGTGGACGGCAGTGCAACCTGTGAACATGCGCTACGGGAGGCGCTCGGGCTTGCCCGTCAGCAGCCGGCAGAACTGGAGCTCGTGTATGTCATGGAAGATATTCTGTTTCTGGAAAACGAGGCATACATAAACTATACCGAAGTCCGGAAAAGCGCCCGGAACACGGGGGAACAGATCCTGGCGCGGGCTCAGACCGTGGTGCAGCAGGCGGGCATGACGGCAGAGCATAAACTGCTGGAGGCACGGGGCGAGCGCATTGCCAGCGTGATTCTCGAGGAAGCCAGGCGCTGGCCGGCCGACCTGATCGTGATTGGCACGCACGGACGCTCCGGCTTCAGCCGCGTTCTATTCGGCAGTGTTGCCGAAGGGGTGGTGCGCATGGCGCACATACCCGTGTTACTGGTTCGCGGCGGTTAGACGGTTGGCTCGTTAGTTGCCTCGGTTAGCTGCTTCGTTCGGCGCCAACCCGGCGTGAGCGGCACGCTCCGGAAATAGCGGGATTGTGAGGACTGGTATGAAAGTCATGCTCACGGCGGGGGATGCACTGCTCCTCGTGGATGTGCAGAAGGATTTCCTGCCGGGTGGAAACCTGCCGGTACCCGGTGGCGGCGAGATTGTTCCGGTACTCAACCGTTATCTTGCGCTTTTCCATGCTCATGATTTGCCGGTTCTTGCGACGCGCGACTGGCATCCACCGGATCACTGTTCGTTCCTCCGGAATGGGGGAATATGGCCCCCACACTGCATTGCGGGGACGCCCGGCGCCGCGTTTCCTGTCGGCCTTGAACTGCCTTCGCATGCTCATATCATTTCCAAGGCGACCTCCCCTGAAAAAGATGCCTATTCAGGATTTGATGGAACCCAGCTCGATGCCCTGCTGCGGTCGTCCGGTATTCAACGCCTGTTTATCGGTGGTGTCGCCACCGAGCATTGTGTGCTCAATACGGTCAGGGACGCTCTGCGGTATGGCTACCCGACCTTTGTCCTGGAAGATGCCGTGTCCGCCATAAGCATTCCTGACGGACTGGACGCGCTTGAAGAAATGGCGCGTCTTGGCGCAATTCCCATTCGTTATGAAGCGCTCGCATGAATCCGCTTACCAGCCCTTTGCTGACTGATCATTACCAGCTCACCATGTTGCAAAGCTACCTGGAACAGAACATGGAAAAAACCGCGGTATTCGAGTTCTTCGTCCGCAAGCTTCCGAAGGGTCGAAACTTCATGGTGGCGGCAGGGCTGGAACAAGCTCTGGATTTCCTTGAGAACCTGAGGTTTTCACCCGAGGAACTGGCTTGGCTCGCTCCCCGTTTCGGTGCTTCCTTTATCGAATACCTCGAGCAATTCCGTTTCGACGGTGATGTTGATGCGATGCCGGAAGGCGCCATTTTCTTCCCGGAGGAACCTATCCTGCGCGTAACCGCTTCGTTGCCACAGGCTCAACTGGTCGAGTCGCGCATCATGAATCTGCTTCACTTCCAGACATTGATTGCCACCAAGGCTGCCCGCTCGGTATTGGCCGCTCCCGGCAAATTGCTGGTGGATTTTGGCATGCGGCGCGCGCACGGCGCGGAGGCGGCATTACTCGCTGCGCGGGCCAGCTATCTGGCTGGATTTTCAGGCACGGCCACCCTGATGGCCGGGGCGCTGTATGGAATTCCGCTATTCGGCACCATGGCCCATTCCTACATTCAGGCGCATGGAGATGAAGCGATGGCTTTCGAGCATTTCGCGCGCTGCCATCCGGACAACGTGGTCTTGTTGATCGATACGTACGACACCGAGGCGGGTGCCGCCAAGGTGGTATCGCTGAGCCACAAACTTGATGCGCAGGGAATCCGTATCAAGGGCGTGCGGCTGGACAGCGGCGACCTCGCGGCTCATGCCCGGCACGTACGCGACATACTCGACGCGGGTGGGCTGGAAAATACGACCATTTTCGCCAGCGGAAACCTGGATGAGTACCGGCTGCACGCATTGTTGTCATCGGGAGCGCCAATAGATGGTTTCGGCGTGGGGACGGCGCTCGACGTTTCCAGTGATGCGCCCTCGCTGGATTGCGCCTATAAGTTGCAGGAATATGCCGGGAAGGCGCGCCGCAAGCGCTCGGAGGGAAAGGCAACCTGGCCCGGCAGAAAACAGGTGTATCGCAAATATGACTCCGGCGGCTGCATGGCGGGTGACATTGTCGCGCTGGCGGAAAATGATCCTCATGAGGGGGAACCGCTTATCATACCGGTGATGCGGGCGGGGAAGCGCATCGATCCGGCCATGGCGCTGGACGAGGTGCGCCTGCGGATGCGAACGAACTACGATCGCTTGCCGAAGGCGATGGCAGGCCTGGACCCCGCACCAGGGTACCCCGTCGGAATTTCTGCGTCGTTACACGCATTGGCGAACCGGCTGGACGCGGAACAGGCACACGTTGTTCCCGCATGAATGGCAGCGGAGACGGATAGCAGCAGAGGCAGAGCTTCGTGCCCATTCACCAGATTTGTTGTTGCGCTCGCACGATTCAAGATCCCGGATTTTAAAGATGACCAATGCTCGACACGTCGTGCTTCTGTTTGGCGAAATTTTGATAGACCGGTTTCCCGACAGGGAAGTGTTGGGCGGTGCTCCGTTCAATGTCGCCAGACATTTGTATGCCTTTGGTTGTGCGCCTGTCTTGATTACACGAATCGGTCTGGACGAAGCCGGCACACGGGTGTTGCAGGCACTGGAAAGCTCGGGGCTCGCCACGCACGGCGTACAGCTTGATTCGATCCATTCCACAGGTGTGGTCGAGGTGCGCTTCACCTCGGAAGGCAGTCACCGGTTCGATATTCTTCCCGATCAAGCCTATGACCACATTCATCCCCGCCTTGCCCGCATTGCTGCCGTAGCGGCCAAACCCGAACTGGTTTACTTCGGAACATTGGCGCAGCGGGCGGATTCGCACCGCGCGTTGCGGCATATGTTGCGTGCAGCCAGTGGTCAGCGTTTTTTCGACATCAATCTGCGCAATCCCTGGATCAATGTCGAGCGGTTGCACTGGTCGCTGAAACACGCGGATATCATGAAGGCAAATGATGCCGAGCTTGAACTCGCGAATCAGTTGTTTGATCTCGGCGGTGGATCAGCCGAAGCGCAGGCGGAACTCCTCATGCGGCGATATTCGCTACGAGGCGCGCTCATCACTTGTGGAGCAGGCGGTGCATGGTGGCTGGACGATTCAGGCCTGATAGCCATGCCATGTGCTCCGGTCATGGATATACGCGATACCGTGGGCGCCGGAGATGCCTTCTCCGCGGTTTTCATGCTTGGGCTTCTGCATGGCTGGCCGATCCCCCTCACGCTGCGTCGGGCACATCATTTCGCGGGGGCGATTTGCCAAATACGCGGAGCGGTTCCCGCGAACAGCGATTTTTACGATCCGTTTATCCGCGAATGGCATTCGCAAGGGTAAAACCACCGCATTTACGGTCTTGCGCCCGGGGTTGCCGGATGCACCAGGGCACACAGGGTACTGGGTGTACAGGATGGGCGGGGGCGCCATTCAAGCAACATTTTATGTATTGATGATCAGGAATCTGCTCAGCCTCCGGGATTGCGCGATTCCCATTCATGCAATTTTTTAAAGATGTTTCGAAAACGATTCCTGAGCGCGACCGCGCTGATCCCCAGTATGATGGCAATTTCGGAATTGGTTTTGCCAGCTCTGATCCAGTTTACTATCTCCATGTCTGGCATGCTCAATCCGGCCTCTTTCAAATCCCGGGGGATAAATCGTGGATCGTGAATGGGTTCAATCTGGCCCATCGCGGCATCGATGTAAGGCACCAGAACTTTGATTGCGTTTACCGTGGAAATATCCGGCTTTTTTCTCGAACTGAATGCTGCATATAGACAATCGTGCTGGCCGCGCCTATCGCTGACTCCGTGTATCAATATCGATCGCATGCCTCGCAACGCCATGCCCAGAGAGCATTGCAGGCCATGTTCCTCAAGCAGGAATACCGATTCGCCGTTTCCAAGGGTATAAGGTGTTTTGCCCAGCTCTGTCCAGCGGTTGAAAAGCCCCTGGAGCAGCGGTACGACGGCTTTCGCATTGGAATATCCGGTTCTTACCCCCAGCAATGCAGAGGCAATGTCATAACGAATGGAATTCGACGCGAAATCTCCCCATGCCGCGAGCATGATCTCGTGAGGCAGGTAGTATTGAATCTCGCCCTGAAGCCATAGGAGGAGGTCGTAATGTCGACGAACCGCTGTTCCTTCCTCGATAATCCGGGCGTACCGTTCCGCATGTTCAGCCGTAAGAGGAAAGTTTAAACCCATGTCTGGTGTTTCGCTTCAGGCGAAAATAAATCCTTTTTATAATGTGGCAGCGCCTGCCGTATTGTCCATAAATTCGCCGCCAATCATCAATTTTGAAGCAAGATGTATGCCGGGATCTTAGAAACTGATTTATAAGCCTAATTAAATGCCCATTCATTGATAATGTAAGTAATTCCGACGTATCTCCAGGGCGGATTTCGTCCAGACCTTCGTTACTCGCAGGGCCCGCTCCGCTGCGCGGCTCACATCGCGCGCCTTAACAGTTCCTTGGTCGATACGAACGCAGATATATCGTCAAGTGGCTGATTTTCTTGTTGGTGACTTTCTTTATTGATAAAATGAATTTGCAAATGAAGTTTGCTCGAATTTTACTCACAGAGGCAGGCGCAAAAACGCGAAGATAGCGGACACGGGTTGCCGCGAGGTGCTTTCGTCTTTTTCCGGATACGCATTGAAGCAATTAAATTGAATTAATCCGGCCGGATAACTAATTACCGGGCCGTGGCGTCCTTTGCGTAAATTTTTTATGGCCGAAAACGTGACAATGGATGGTTTATGAATAAAAAAGCTGCTGGTATCGTGCTCATCGCGTTTATGGCGTCCTGGCCGGTCTTTGCCGCGTTGCAACAACCACAGCCGGAGCAGCAATCTCAGACACAGCCGCTGGTTCATGGCGATGGCTGGCGGCTCGTCCGTTCGATTCAACTCGGAAATTCAAAAAACTATATCCACATGGTCCTGATCGATAGCAAGAGGGATATGGATAAGGCGGTCTATGGGGCAGCACTCAGCAAGATATGCCGGTCCGAGCCTGACTTCTGCAGGGTGAGATTCTGGAACGAGGAACGTCTCGTACCGCACGCGATTTCTTTCACGGACGCCCAATTCAAGGGTATGAGGGCCGAATATATATTCAACCGTGCGGGAAATGTGCAGGAGATGCGATATGCCTGTACGGTCGTGTCGGACAAGAGTCAGTGTTTTTCGCATTGATCCATTGATATTTCGCGCTCTCATGACCTCTCATAACCCGGATAATTTGCATTTGAAGATCTGGTGGAAGGAATTATCATGCCTCGCCGATTAATTAGTTCAGGTTCCACGTTCGAGCAGGAGATCGGTTATTCAAGGGCCGTGGTTGACGGCGAATGGATTTTTGTCTCCGGAACGACCGGCTTCGATTACAGCAAGATGACCATTTCGGATGATCTGCTGGCCCAGGCCGAGCAATGCTTCAGTAATATTCAGGCAGCTCTGAACGAAGCGGGAGCCGGTTTCCGGGATGTCGTCCGGGTGACTTACGTATTGCCGGATGCCGCGGACTTTCCCAAGTGCTGGCCCATTTTTCGCAAGTACCTGGGCGATGTCAGGCCCGCCGCAATGATGATTTCCGCGGGACTGTCCGATCCCCGCATGCGTATCGAAATTCAAGTAACGGCCCGCCGCGGCTCCGGGAGCCAAGGTTTGGGAATGGATTGATCAGCGGATATCGGAGAAGCGCTTTTGAGCTTTGGCCGGACCAATAATAATTGATTCCAGGGAGGTAATGAATGGCTGCAAAAACGAACAAAGTCTTTATCAGCTTTGCGCTCAGGGACATCAAGCTGCGTGACCAGCTTGTCGAGCAGTTGAACAAGGAGCAAACTGCATTTTCGTTTGTAGATATGCCCGTCAAGCAGTCATGGGAACCGGCCTGGAAAGATGAATGCCGGTCCAAGGTTAACGAATGTGATGGCGTGATAGGCATTATTACCAAGAATGTCGTAAGGGCGGACGGCCAGTTATGGGAATTACGCTGCGCCTATGAGGGTAAAATGCCTGTGCTGTTGATTCACGGCGATGCGGAACGGCTGCCCTCCAAGTTACCCGACCCGGTGGGTAATCGCGAGATCGATGCCTGGACGTGGCCTACCATTTCCGCGTTCCTGAACAGGTTGTAGAAATCCAGCCACTGCACTGGTATGTCGGTGGCGGTGGATAGCGGTAAGAGTCAGTTGAGTATGTCCAGCGCTGCAATTCGCTGTTCAATTTCCTGCATCATTGCTCGGTAGGCTGGCGCGTCGATTCCTCCAAAGCGTCGCTTGAACTCCGCCTCGGGCATGAACTCGGGCAGATCCGACCACCGCGGCATCAAGTCTCCGTCCTCAAGTCCGGATGCAACCCGGCGTTGCAGCGCCTGCGCCGAATCCTCGCTTGCCACGGCCTTTTCTCCAAACTTCGTACCCGCACGGTCAGCCGCGATGTCGTTGAACGAGAAGCCGCTCCCGCCGCGCGAATCTTCGATTTCCTTGTAGAGACCGATCACATCGGATAGTGTGGTATCGGCATATGCGGCAATCGCGGCGGATACCATGAAATGTTTTGCAAAATCCTCTCGGCCGCCGATCGTCACCGTCTGAGGCATGGAACGCGGCCATGCGGCGGCTTCTGGAAGAATCCGTTCCAGCGGAATGCCCAGCACATGAAATGCCGCCGTCAATATCAGCGCGCGATTTTCCGCCAGGCTGTCACCCCCATTCGAGCGTCCGGCCGCCTCGCGCATCAATGGCGGTAGAATTTGCGCGAGAGAAACCATCCCACCCGTTTGCCGGGTATGCGTCACGATTAAAGACTGGTAGTGAAATAACCTTTCGCGTTCCTGTTCGCCAATGATTGATGATTTGACTTCGCGGGAAAAGCGGGGAAAGCCGCCTGTCCAGCGATAAAGAATGCTCAATTCGTTCCGCGATATTTTTACTTCCCGCAGCGAATCGAGCATGGTGCGGTATTCCGGACTGCGCCGCAACCAGCGCTCGAACTGAAGCGCAAGCATGCCGGTGAGTTCATCGGGAAACGAAAGCTCTCCGATACGCAATGACCGAAGTTGCGGGAGACCGGCTGTTTCGACCAGTGTCGCCTTGAAGTTCAGATAGCCGTTCCCTGGAGCCAGCGGAATGGATGCCATCGGCAGGCTCAGACCAATTGTCGCGGCGCGGCCGGCAACGGTTATCCGCGCACTGCCTTTGCCAAACCGGTGCGCAAGGTAGTTCGCCGCGAGATCGGCATCCAGGGGCGCTATGCGCGCCACGGCGAGCATGCCTGGCCGAACCCAATAGCGATGGGCATCGACGATCTGTTTTGCACGTGCGATATCGTCCGGCTTAAGAACGACCGTACGATCAATTCGTGGATGGTCTTCTATGGCAAGGGACAATAGGATTACCAGTGCGAGCAGAACAGCAAAAATACAGCCAATGATGATGAGTGAAAGTTTACGCATGGCCGGGGTATGGTGATCCGTGAAGCTTCTCCTTCAGATTGGGCTGTATCGGAAAAAAGACGGAAATCGGAGGAAATCAGGCAACGGGATCATAACCTGCACATACGATCCATACGGCGTTCCTGTTGCCATGCAGGAGAAAAGACCGGTTGATGGCGCACCCTGTTGAAGAACTCCGCGATAATCCACTCATGGAGGCTCCCGGTTGCAACGGATGTACCTGCTGAGCCGAAAAATCACGCCTCCCGGGCTGACCGGGAGGTTCTTTCTATCTAGACCGCGCCGGATGGGATATGGTTCTTTCTTTCTTCTTATAAATAAAGTCTATATCGTTCTCCCTACCACCCATAAGGCCAATATGGCCTGTAGTATCCTCCCCAGTAGTAGGGACTGCCATAGTATCCATATCCGTAAAAGGGACTGAAGCCGTAACCGCCATAGCCATAAGGATTATTCTGATAAACCGGCCACAGATAAATGGCGGTGGAAGATAGCAGCGGCAGCCGGACAGTTTTTTTGCCTATCATGCGTTGAATATCGCCTTCGAGGGCGCCGGCGACAGTTATTTCCCTATCCTTCGCATAGACGGCTGGATCCAGAAACTCCGAGCTCTTAATAACGAAACGTCCCTCGCTAGGCTTGGTGAGCTGGGGGCGGCCGGAATAATTGAGCGGATAGGACAACACTTGCACAAGGGTGAAGTTTTCTTCATTGTCGACATCGATAATGACTCCCCCCCACCGCACCGCGGTGTTCTTATAACTGTTCGGGTTCTGGCTTGCCTCGCTATAAGAAATGTCTTTGACGGGCACATCCTTCACCGCCGGCGGTAGTCCGGTGCAGGCGCTTAATGATAAGCAGGTCAACAATAAATAGAATTTCATATTTTTCCTCTTTAACGATCAAGAACAACGCCGATTCACACCGGCCGCCACCTCGCGTTTGGAAACCCATTACAAGCATAGATCAGCCTGAAATAAAAGCCATGGTGTTCGACGGGATACGCAAAGAGATTGAGCAAGGCAGGCTTTCAGCCGCAATGCAGACCACCTTTGAGCAGATCACCTTCGAGCAGACCATCTTTGAGGAAACCAGAGAGCACACGGTTGACCTCCGCTGGCGCCTCATTCTGCACCCAGTGGCTCGCGTCCGGAATCCGGTAAATCTGAATGCCAGGCATCATCTCCGGGAGGCCATCGAGTAACTCGATGCCCAGGGCGGGATCAAGCTCTCCCCAGATCA
>DASVYI010000257.1:0-4404 GCA_036392275.1 Nitrosospira sp.
CTAACTGCGGTAACTTGCATTGATCTTGACGTAATCATAGGACAGATCGCACGTCCAGATTGTCGCCGCCGCCTCTCCGCGGTTGAGCAGAACCCGGATGGTGATTTCGGATTGCCTCATTACTCGCTGGCCATCCTGTTCCAGGTAGCCGCGAGCCCTGCCGCCATTCTCTGCAACCAACACATTATCGAGATAAAGCTGTAGTTTGTTTACGTCGAGTCCGTCCAATCCGGCGTAACCAATTGCCGCAAGAATCCGGCCCAGGTTCGGATCAGATGCGAAAAAGGCGGTTTTAACCAGGGGAGAATGGGCAATGGCATACGCCGCCTTGGTGCACTCATCCGGTGTCTTGCCGCCTTCGATTCTGACGGTAATGAATTTGGTTGCGCCTTCGCCGTCGCGTACAATAGCTTGCGCGAGCTGTATCGCGACTCGTGTTATCGCCTCCTGCAATACATCGAATTCCTCGCTGTTTCTATCGGTGATCGACCGATTCCCCGCACGGCCGGTACTGATCAGAATGAAAGCGTCATTCGTCGAAGTATCGCCATCCACGGTAATGCGATTGAATGAGTTTTCCGCGGCGTGCCGCACGATTTCCTCGAGGAGCGGCTGGCTCACGTCGGCGTCGGTTGCAATGTAACCCAGCATCGTCGCCATGTTGGGGCGAATCATCCCCGAGCCCTTGGCGATTCCCGTGATGGTCACAGTCGTGCCGCCTAATAGAAGCTGTTTCGATACTGCCTTGGGCAGGATGTCGGTTGTCATGATCGCCTGAGAGGCGGCAAACCAATTGTCCGCCTTGAGGTCGGCTATCGCAGCAGGCAAGCCTGCGACGATTTTTTCCAACGGCAGCGGTTCCATGATCACACCAGTGGAGAACGGCAGGATTTGCTGGCTGCCGCAGCCGAGCAGGCGCGCCAGCGATGCACAGGTGGCGCGGGCATGCATGAGTCCTTCTTCACCCGTGCCGGCGTTGGCGTTGCCGGTATTGACGACGAGTGCATGGATCGGGTTGCTGGCGTTCTGGCCGGCAAGATGCTCCCTGGCAACCGTTACCGGCGCGGCGCAGAAATGATTTTGGGTAAACACAGCCGCGACTTTCGCGGATTCATCCAACGCAATTACAAGCAAATCCTTGCGGTCTGGTTTCCTGATCCCGGCTTCGGCAATCCCGAGAGTCACGCCTTTTACTGGCAGCAATTGTTCGGGTAATGGAGATATCAAATTGACAGGCATGACGGTGAGACCATGATGTAGTGAATGTCGATCCGTTCTTCATCAAAACAATAATAGTATTGATGGTATTATTTTCCGACCTTGCCTCGATTTTGAAACAGGTACGAATGGGTACGCTATCCTAACTCATCTTTGGCATTCGCCTTCGTATTTTCGTTTTCATTACGAATAGAATTTCAACCTGAATCCGCCTTGTAGCGAACTCTCCACATAGGTGAACTGTATCGCAAATGTCTTTGGGAATCATACCGATAGACTGAAAAAATGAGCGGTCAACTGCCGGATTTAGGTATAACCAGAATTGAGGAGAATCCATGAATTGCGACAAGGAACTGGATGTGCGCGGCCTGAATTGCCCCCTGCCCATCCTGCGTACCAAAAAATCCCTGGTTGATATGACTACCGGCCAGGTACTGAAAATATTGGCTACTGATCCCGGTTCAGTGATCGATTTTCAGGTCTTTGCCGATCAGACGGGCAATGAGTTGCTGTTCTCGTCAGAAACGGCGGGAGAATTTATGTTCTATATGAAGAAGAAATAAGAAGAAATGAGCGATGAATGAGTAAAATTACCGCGGCCGATCCACCACGGTAATCGAGTAGACGCGATCAGCCCACGCTCCGCTCTCGAGATTCAGAAAAGTAAAATCGAGCTTTTGTCCTGACGTCAGCGAATTGGTCGCGATCCTGCTAAAGTGAAGACCAAGACCGCTATCGGTTGTCATTGTATCGGTCGGGTGTTGCCAGTCATCAGTCCCCCAATGAATTAGTCCGGAATGATGTAATGCAATGAACAGGCTGTTTCCCGCGTAAATTTGGTGAATAGGGGCCTGGGGTAGCCAGAAAGCGTATTCGGAAACCGGACGGATGCCGTGGTAGCGTTCCCAGGTGGCGTCAGGCCGGTCAAAAGGACGCCCCAACCGGTACGAAGCCAGCAGTTTGATGTATTCGGCGTGAGCCCAGGCAAGCGGCATGGCTGACCCGCTGGGCCGTCCGGGGTAAAGCCTGCGTTCCGGTATGGCAGCACTGTCCCAAACCTGCTCTGGAATCATGCCGCCGGTTCCGCTCATTTCAACCATGGTTTTCAGATAGGGCAGGACATCCTGTCCTGCAACGAGCGCGTAATGTCCCCGTTCACCCGTCAGTAGCGGCCATGGCCGTCCTTGCCCAACCCCATCGAATGCTGCGCCATCCGCGTGCTCACCGTAGCCGTCTCCATTGTAGCGATACCAGGCGGGACCGCTGGGGGTATCGGCCCTGAGCAGCGCATCGATGACTTTCAAGCTGTCGACAATGAGTGGATCGTCCGCGCGACGCAATCCGAAGCGTACTAATTGCAAAAAATCCACCCCGACCTGATCCTCGGCGCACAAACCTGGGTCATGCAGGCAGTTTTTGATCGGCACCACATCGAGCAGAGCGCGCGTGTTTGTCTCGCTAGCCCGCGGTGCCATGCGAACGTAATAGCTGCTGACGTTCACCTTGCGCGCAAGGACACTGTCGGAGGCTACGGTCCAGTCCTCGATCCGGGAATTCCAGTAATCCGCAAGCTCAAGCAGAAAATCACGCGCTTCCGGCCTGACCAAAGGTGAGCCGGCCACGAGTGCGGCAATGCACACCGACAGTGTGAAAGTATTGATGCCTGCGTCTTCTTCCCAGCGATCCTGCTGGGCAGCGGGGCCGTTGCGCGCAATAAACCCGAGGGCGCGCCGCACCATATCCGTAATTTCGATGCCGCCGAGTGCGCCGTGCTCGGACAAACGCATTGCGAGCAATACCGGGAATCCTACTTCATCCAGTTGTACTCCCTGCCAATACGGTTTTCCCCCTAGCCATTGATTCTGATACCAATGACCATCACTGTGTTGTGTCGAGATAAGATAGCGAAGAATATCACGCGCTTCATTTTCAGCGCCGAGAGCGAGCAGAGCGCATGCGCATTCCACCAGATCGCGTGGCCAGACCAGATGATAGCCGCCACGCTCATCACGCGTGTTGCCCCAAGGGATGCTCAGGCTTGCCACCATTGCTCCCGGGTAAATCTTGTCCTGATGGGTGCGTAACACCATTGCCGAGGTGTAAAACTGTTCGCGTAGTAACGGCGGGATATCGCGAGCGATGCTGCTGCCATGGTCACATTGGCCGTGCCATGATTCCCAGTCATGGATTTGCTCTTGCCAGACCTGATCGAATGGCTGCAACAATGCGGAAATCGCTAGCGTCGCTGCGGATTCCTTGCTGCTGGCCAAACCCAGGGCGAGGCTTGCCTTGCGTGGGAGCGCACCCAGCAGCGCCACGTTTCCGGGGCCCGCACGCCGGTATTGCCACCCCACATGGCCGTTCCGGTTGAAATCCTGCCAGCCGTCGCTGAACCCGACATAACCGGCGCTAGCCCGGCCCCATGCGTCATTCTGATGTTGATCCACCGCTGCCATTGCAAGACCAAAAGGGTCTTTCTCGGCCATTAACACACGACGTCCGCGATATTCGGTGACCTCGGCCCGGTTGTCCAGACCGGAACCGCCGAGATGCGGGGCGAGAAGCGCATAAGGGCGCAGGTTGGGGTCTCCCTCGAGATGAGCATCCAGCAGCAGTACATCGCGCCGCGGATCCGGGACAATGCGAAGCGTAAACTCGAACCGGTCATGACGGTGAACGATGCGGACCGCGGGAATGCCCGGTGCGGCGAGTTGTAGCACATGAGTGTCCATGCGCTTCAGCTCCACCCAGAATCCATCATCATCGGCAACGATGAAGCCTAGATCACGTATCTGGGGAATGTCCACGCGGGGATAATAAACTTCGTTGACGATACCGCCGCCGATGGTGAACCAAAGACGCGATGGCCCGAGCGCACAGCCCACCATTTCTTTGGCGCTGCTGCACCAGGTTGGAGGAATGCCAGGTGCACCCGGTGCCTCTTCAATCGTCGGTTTCATCGGCTCTCCTGTCGCGATAGGCCGAAAGAGCGTCCGGTAGATTTCTCGGGACGATGCTGCAAAAAAATCAAAATTGTCTAGCAGTCTGTCGGACTTGAAGAATCGAAGCGAAAAAGTGGCTGGGCGAGAACAGATTTTGACGATTTTGCAGACCAATAGTTGTTCTATTGGTCAAAAAAGCGGCGAAATATGGACCGGCCAGACGCTTTTGCAGCCGATTTCCTTT
>DASVYI010000258.1:0-2650 GCA_036392275.1 Nitrosospira sp.
CAGTTTGCTTGCGAAGGTGCGCAAAGAGGGCTTGATGTCGATCGAAGCGGATGTGGATAATCCTGCCGAAAGCGCGATTTTTACGCAGTATCCCAACATCCTGTCGGATCATGAGGTCGTGGAATTCATAACGGATTATCTGCGCCTGATGGTCGGGGGCAACCTCAATGCGTTCGAACTCGAAAACCTGATGGATAACGAAATCGAAACACATCATCAGGAAGGGGAAATACCGGTGCACTGCATTACCAAGCTGGCCGACAGCATGCCGGCCTTTGGAATCGTCGCCGCGGTAATGGGAGTGATACACACGATGGCATCGGTGGGTCTGCCGCCATCCGAGTTAGGCATACTCGTTGCACAAGCCCTGGTCGGGACCTTTCTGGGCATTCTGCTGGGTTATGGCCTCGTGGGCCCTTTCGCCGCAGTGCTGGAGCAAAAGCTGGGTGAATCGACCAAAATGCTGCAGTGCATCAGAGTAACCCTCCTTGCAAGTATTAACGGTTATGCTCCGGCGCTGGCGGTTGAATTTGGCCGCAAGGTGCTCTATTCAACCGAACGGCCCAGCTTCTCCGAGTTGGAAGAACATGTGAGGCAGGCCAAGAGAAAATGATCAAGAGCGGGATCGGTTATGGCTGAAGGACAGCGCCCGATCATCATCAAAAAGGTCAGGAAATATCACCGAGGGCATGGGGGGCAGTGGAAAATCGCCTATGCGGATTTTGTCACCGCCATGATGGCGTTTTTCCTGCTCATGTGGTTGCTCAGTTCCTCTACAAGTGCCGAGTTGCAAGGCATTGCCCAATACTTCCGGTCTCCCCTCCAAGTGCTTCCGCCTAGCGGTTCCGGCAGTCAGGATGGCGTCAGCATAATTCAGGGCGGGGGCAGGGATGTCATGCGGCGTGATGGACGCACCAGCGCGAAAGACGGCGAAACCGCCACGAAACCTCTCAATCTCAAGGCTGCACAGGCTGAGCTGGAGCGACTCGATATGCTCAGGCTCGAAGATTTGAAGAAAAGACTGGAACGATTGATCGAATCCAATCCGACCATGCGTCAATTCCGGAAGCAATTACTGCTGGATATCACGACCGAAGGTTTGCGCATCCAGATCGTCGATGACAAGAACCGGCCCATGTTCGCTCTGTCGAGAGCCGAGCTGGAACCCCATACCAGGGACATTCTACAAAAGCTTGGCGGCGTGCTGAATGAGATGCCCAACAAGATAAGCCTTTCGGGCCATACCGATGCGAAACCTTATCCAAGTGGTGAGAAGAGCTACAGCAACTGGGAGTTATCCGCCGATCGGGCCAACGCTTCGCGACGCGAGCTTATCTCGGGTGGCATGCATGAGCAGAAGATGATGCGCGTTGTGGGTTTGAGTGCCGCCGTGCTGTTTGACAAGGATGATCCATTCAATCCCGTCAATCGCCGCATCAGTATTATCGTAATGAGCAGAAAGGCTGAGGAGGCGTTAAATAAGGAAGGTGGTCAAACGAAGCAAATCAAGACGAATACCATCGTGGATTCGCAGGCTCTCCGGTTTCCCGGCGCCAGCTAAGATATTGCGATCCACCCGCAATTGTCATACAGCAGGCTTCCGCCCGTCTATCCTTTGCCTGACGGGTGTCCTCTGAACATTCATATGACATATCAAAAATTGGATTTGGCGAAGCGCTGATACCTGCCGGCGCTGCCAACTTCGACTCTTCAATACCGGCAGTCATTCATCCTGAAGTGGAATTGCGGGATGAATTTCGGTCTTTTCCCGTTATCGGGCAATTCCTGGCTGTTCGATAATGCCGCAAACCCGTATGGATCGGCGGGGAACGGTTATGAACGCATGCGAGAGGCCGGGCGGTGAGTGAAGAGAGCGATATGGAACGAACGGAGCCGGCGTCTCCAAAGCGGCTCGAAAAGTCGCGGGAAGACGGACAAGTGCCGCGTTCGCCCGAGCTCTCCACTTTCGCGGTTCTCATCACGGCGGGGATCGGCTTGTGGCTGATGGGCAGTCATCTCGCCGTGCAATTTTCGAATTTGATGAGAGAGGGAATGAAATTTCCCCGTGTCATCGGCTTCGATTCCGCGCTACTCGGAGAACGGTTGCTCGATCAGTCCCTGCATGCGCTGACCGCGCTGGCTCCCTATCTGCTTCTGATGTTTCTGATCGCGCTCGGTGCGCCATTGCTGCTCTCCGGCTGGCTTTTCACCTGGAAATCCATCACACCTGATTTCAACCGGGTAAACCCGTTAAAAGGCCTGGCTCGCATATTTTCGCTTCATGGCCTGGTTGAGCTGGTCAAGGCGCTGCTCAAGGCCTCACTCATCGGTGCAATGAGCATCTGGACGATGTGGCAACACAAGGAGGAGGTCCTGTCACTTATCGGTGCGCCGTTTGCGGCGAGCGCCGGGCACATGGCCGAGCTCGTAATCATGAGCTTCCTTGCCGTAGTGGGAGCCATGGCGCTGGTTGCGGCGATCGATGTACCGTTCAAGATCTGGGATCACCACCGCAAGCTCAAGATGACCAAAGAGGAAGTGCGGCAGGAAAATAAGGAAACCGAGGGTGATCCGCACGTCAAGGGCCGTATTCGTGCCCAGCAGCGGGCGATGGCGAGAAAACGCATGATGGCCGAAATTCCTGGGGCCG
>DASVYI010000259.1:0-2861 GCA_036392275.1 Nitrosospira sp.
AAGGGGCTATCGTTGACCTGGCTGATCTCGAGGACGATCTTCGTGACGCGTGGGAACACGAACTTCACAAGACAGAACGCAGGCAACTGGTGGAGTTGCTTTTTGAGGCCGCCGGTCGAGGATTGAAGATTTCCATCCTGAGTGGGGATGTCCATGTTTCGGCTGCTTTTCGTATGAGCAGGGGTAGCAGTGTCATCTATCAGCTCACCTCCAGCGCCATTACTTATAACTTGGCACTTCCAATGGGTTGGGCGCTTGGTGCGGGGGTTGTCGATGAAGGGGAAAGCCCTGACGGTTACCACTTCAAACGGCTGGCATTATATACGGAACGCAACTATGCGTTGATAACGGTGGATGCTCCTCAAGGGAAAGTTGAATTTCAGCTTTACGGCCCTCAAAGCGTTTCGCACCCGTGGGGAGCTACCGAGGATTTGCCGGTAACACATTCGATGATGAAACTTGAATTGGATTTCAAAGTGTAATTGTATCCCTTAAATTTGAATGTGCACGTCGCTAATCTGCATGACAGGTCCGATTACGCGGTTAAGTCAAAAAATTGCCGTAAATTCCCTCCAACTCAGTCAATTACGAATAGTTTTTAACTGGCAATAGCGATAATGTCGTTGCTGTGCGTTTTTTGTTCCTTTGGTTCCGTCAAATGTCCGCCGGCTCAGGCGCAATCGGGCCGCTGCGGATAAGGAAGCGGCACACAAAGTTGGCTGAGGTATTCAGTACTGATTATCCATTTTCTGGTCGGGAAGTGGGGGGAACAAGCCAAGGAGGTTGTAATGAAAGTTGCCGTTTGCAGCGCTCAATCCTATGACCGTCAATTTTTGCTGGCGACCAATCGTGACATCGGGCATGAGCTGGTGTTTTTCGATTCGCATCTGTGCGAAGAGACGCGGCAGATGGTCGCGGGTTTTCCCGCCGTGTGCGTGTTCGTCAACGACACTCTGAACAATCCGGTACTGGAAGCGCTTGCGGTGCAGGGCACACGCCTGATCGCACTGCGCTGCGCGGGTTTCAACAATGTCGATATTCAGGCGGCAAGCAGCTTGGGGCTTCGCGTGGTGCGGGTGCCGGCCTATTCGCCGCATTCGGTGGCGGAGCATGCCGTGTCGCTGATGCTGGCGCTCAACCGGCATATTCCCCAGGCTTACAACCGGGTGCGCAATGGCAATTTCGCTTTGCAGGGATTGCTCGGCTTTGAACTACGCGGCAAAACTGTCGGGATTATCGGCACCGGGCGTATCGGCATTGCAGTCGCAAAGATACTGCACGGCTTCGGCTGTCGCCTGGTCGCACACGATCTTCAGTCGAGCGCAGAGTGCATCAGCCTGGGTGTGGAGTACCTACCGCTCGAACAACTCTATGCGGAGAGCGACATCATTACCCTGCACTGTCCGCTCAACCCGCAGACACACCATCTGATCGATGCCGCCGCGATTGCGCGCATGAAACAGGGCGTGATGCTGATCAACACAAGCCGCGGCGCAGTGATCGATACACGCGCGGTGATCGCAGGACTGAAATCCTCGAAAATCGGCAATCTTGCGCTCGATGTATATGAACAGGAAGGCGATCTGTTCTTTAAGGATTTATCTGACCAGGTAATCAAGGATGACATATTTGGACGTCTGCTGACTTTTCCAAACGTACTGATTACGGGACACCAGGGATTTTTTACCGCTGAAGCGTTGTCCAGCATCGCGCAAACCACCCTGCAAAACATCAGCATATTCGAGCGTGAAGGAATATGTCAGAACGAAGTGACGGTTGATTTGCTACGGGCAGGTTGACGCCATTTCTCGCCCCCTTTATAGGGCATTCTAAAAATTAGCCTGGCATGCAGAGTCATCTATGGCCGTGGCTGGGCGCACTTCTGCAGGGTTGCCGAAACACCCTGCGCCATATCATATCGAACGCTGCTGTTGAACCAGAGCACTATGGATAAGAGCACTTCGGTAACATAATATAATCAGTATGTTATTATTATTTTACTACAAACCACTTCAACTTTAATGAGCAGTTTGACCGTTGGGAACCTCACAACGTCCTGGTACAGTGCCGCGTCTCCAGCCATGCCTCATATAAAAACTAAAATGATCCATTTCAAGATCATGCGGTAGCATGTCACCGTGAATAAACCACTCAAAGACGATCCGATGATCGGATTGACTGACCATGAAGCGATACAACGCCTCGCCGAGGATGGCCCCAATGAGCTGCCCTCGGCAAGGCCGCGCGGCGTGTTCGCCATTGCTCTTTCCGTCGCCCGCGAACCGATGTTCGTGCTTCTGGTCGCTTGCGGCACGATCTACCTGCTGCTGGGAAGCAGGCAGGAAGCGCTGATGCTGCTCGGCTTTGTCTTCGTGGTCATGGGCATAACGTTTGTCCAGGAGCGCAAGACCGAGCGCGCGCTGGGCGCCTTGCGCGATCTCTCCAGTCCGCGAGCGCTGGTCATCAGGGGCGGGGAGCAAAAGCGCATACCTGGACGCGATGTTGTGCGCGGCGATATCATTGTCCTGGTTGAAGGTGACCGTATTCCGGCGGATGCCGTCCTTCTGGAGTCCGCCCACATGACGGTGGACGAAGCGATACTCACCGGTGAATCCGTGCCGGTGCGCAAGCTGGCCAGCGAGGAAACCCGCGAGAGCATGGGTGCTCCGGGCGGCGACGATTTGCCATACCTGTTTTCCGGAACGCTTATCGTACAGGGCAAGGGGATGGCGAGGGTCGTCCGGACGGCCTCTGACACGGCAATCGGCCGCATTGGTAAGGCGCTGGCAGCGATCGAGCAGGGCCCGACCCGTCTGGAAGCAGAAGTATCGCAAGTTGTAAAACGTGTTTCATGGATCGGT
>DASVYI010000260.1:0-2917 GCA_036392275.1 Nitrosospira sp.
GTAGCTGTGATCCGCGCTGTAGGTGCCCAGATTGCCGACCTTGAACGCCAATATCAGCAATGCGCCAATTCCGGCCATGACGAATAGTCCAACCCATAAATCCATTGTTGCACGCTGCATCAGCTCATTCCCCTGAACATGAGCGAGGTCAGGATAAAATCAAGTCCGAGGATCGCCAGCGAAGACGTCACAACGGTGCGGGTGGTTGCACCGGACACGCCTTCCGCCGTAGGTGATGCGTCGTAACCCTCGAACACTGCTATTGCCGTGACCGCGACACCAAACACACCGGTTTTTATGACGCCGTTGACGACGTCGTACCGGAAATCCACCGCATCCTGCATCTGCGACCAGAACGAACCCTCGTCCACGCCGATCAGCACGACGGCCACCAAGTAACCGCCAAATATACCCACCGCGGAAAAAAGAGCCGCCAGAAATGGCATGGAAATCACGCCGGACCAGAACCGCGGGGCTACTACCCGCGCAATGGGATCCACCGCCATCATTTCCATGGCCGCCAGTTGCTCGGTCGCTTTCATCAAGCCGATTTCCGCGGTAATTGCCGAACCTGCGCGGCTGGCGAACAACAATGCCGCCACCACGGGCCCCAGCTCGCGTAACAACGATAGCGCAACCATCGTGCCAACGGCCGATTCCGCGCCGTATCGCTGTAAAGTCTCGTATCCTTGCAGACCCAGCACCATTCCAACGAACAATCCCGACACGATGATGATGATCAGCGACAGTACGCCGGTGAAATAGATTTCACGGATGATCAGCCCGAAACGCCGCAGGCTGGTGCCGGATTTCAGCAATGTCAGCGTGAAAAATCGGCTGGCATAGCCCAGCCGCCAAACACTGTCTATCACGCGATGACCAACGCCCCGGATGCCGTCAACGATGCGGTTAGGCAAAACCACCCTCCAGCTTCAGATCGCTTGCGTACGGTTGGGCGGGATAATGAAACGATACCGGACCATCCTCTTCGCCATGCACGAATTGGTGAACGAACGGCGCGACCGACTCCCGCACTTCCGCGGGCGTGCCGTGCGCGGCGATCACCCCATCCGCAATGAAATACACGTAATCAACGATTTTCAAGGACTCCTGCACGTCGTGCGTCACGACAACCGAGGTCATACCCAGTGCGTCAGTCAACCGGCGGATCAGATTGCCGATCACAGTCAACGAAATCGGATCGAGTCCGGTGAATGGTTCGTCGTACATGATGAGCAGCGGGTCTAGCGCAATAGAACGAGCCAACGCCACACGCCGCGCCATGCCTCCGGAAAGCTGCGCCGGCATCAGCTCGTGCGCGCCGCGCAGGCCGACAGCCTGTAATTTCATCAGTACAAGATCGCGAATCATTGGCTCCGGCAAATCGGTGTGCTCCCGCATCTGAAACGCCACATTGTCAAACACCGACAAATCGGTAAAAAGCGCCCCAAACTGGAACAACATGCTCATCCTCCGGCGCATGCGAAAAAGCTCATCCCGCGAGAGCTCATGCACGACCTTTCCGGCAATCTTGACATAACCCGAAGACGGACGCATCGCGCCGCCGATAAGCCGCAGCAGGGTGGTTTTGCCGCTGCCGCTGCCTCCCATGATGGCGATGACCTTGCCGCGCGACATCGTCATGTCGATCCCTTTCAGAATCGAGCGCTCTCCGTAAGAAAAATGCAGATCTTTTATTTCGGCCAACGTGTCGGATGCCATGCTTCCAGGGAGCGGATGTCTCTATTTGACGGGATTCCGGATTTTAACCTAAATCCGGCGATTGGGCAGATGGCACATGGGGTTTTATAGGTGCGGGAGCAGGGCAGGAGGCGATAACCAGAGCCGCTGTGCCATCCAGGCCCAGGCTCCGCCAGCCCGGCGGTTCAAATAAGAAAGTGTGGAAGAAGACGCATGACGGTTTCTGTTTCTGTTTCTGTTCTGTTTCTAGGAGCGGGGATAAAGCAAAGAGAGCCGGTATCCGGCCGCATTCAGATCGCCCGTGTCGAGATGGAGCTTGACGTCGAATTCGGTACCCGGAGATATGTGCTCCAGATTCGCATTTTTACCCAGGTAAGCATCGGGTTTAAAGATGCGGCTCGCCAAGGGTTTATTCTGGTTATCGATGAAAGTAAGCTCAAACAGGGGAAATGCCAGAGGATGGGAGGCGTGATTGCGTACCGTGGCGTTCAGCGTTATGACGCCAGGATGCCGGGGATCAGCATTCATATCGGATGATTCTATATTCAGCAACTGCGGATACCGCGGCTGGGAAACCGTGCATTGCAACAACTGACAGTACTGTTCCAGATACGGTTTGGCTGCGGGCACGAGGGTAGCGAGCTCGACGCGGTAAAAATACACGGTCTGTCCCGTTAGCAGGATGAGCAGTAGCAGATTGGCAAAGGTCCATGCCGCGGAGGTCTGGCGTGGCTGCGCCGCGTCGAAAGCATAATTTTCCGCTTGGAATTCATGTTCATGGGCCTGTCGCGTTTCGCGCGGACTCGGCTCCTGTGCGGGCTCTTTCGCATGAACCTGCTGCGCAGGGGTCGCGGCCGCATGAGTATCGTTTGCACGGGTCTCTGGCTCGCTAACGCCGGGCGGGTATATTTTTTCCGATGCGCTGGCCTTATTTGCAGCCGTCGTATCCGTAGCCGTCATATCCGTGGCCGGTTCATACGGGGGTTCCACAACCCCGTCCGGTCCGTCAGCGAGCCGTTCCGCTGGCGCTGGTTCCGAAGCCGGCCGCCCCTGAAGCGGCGTATCCGTCGTTGACATGCGTGCCCCGCCTGATTCCGGCGTCACCGTTTCCGGGATTGGTACTTCGGGAATTGATGCTTCCGACGGCGGCGCTTCCGGCGCTGGCATTTCCTGAACAACGGCTTCTTCCGGAACGGCTGTTTCCGGAGCTATGGCT
>DASVYI010000261.1:0-3706 GCA_036392275.1 Nitrosospira sp.
GCACGCGCCAGCACCGGATTGGGCTTGTATTCCTCGGCGGGCGTGGCGAACATCATATGCATGAAATTCTCCGCGTAGCTGAGGTTGTTGCGCGGATAGATGAATGGCTGGCCGATGTTGTACTTATATGCCATTGCGGTAATCGTGGGCAATTTGGCTATCAGCCGGAAGGCGGACAGTTCACGGTGCCCCGCATCCGAAATATCCATCGCATCATGGTAAAACGCCGACAGCGCACCAACGACGCCAACCATTACCGCCATGGGATGGGCATCCCGCCGAAAGCCAGTGTAGAAGCGGGCCAGTTGCTCATGCACCATCGTGTGGTCCTTGATGGTGTTGTCGAATGCAATTTTTTGCGCGGCGTCAGGCAGTTCGCCATTCAGCAGCAGATAACACACTTCCATGAAATCGCACTGTACCGCCAGCTGTTCGATCGGATAGCCTCGATAGAGGAGAATGCCTTTATCGCCATCTATAAAGGTTATTTTGGAGCTGCTGCTGGCGGTGGAAAGAAAACCGGGGTCATAAGTAAATACGCCGGCTCTGGAATACAAAGTGCGAATATCCACCACGTCCGGTCCCATTGTCCCGGCCAGGATGGGAAATTCAAACGGCTGGCCGCCATTGCCCAGATCGAGTGTTGCGGTACGTGTATTTTCCATAGTGTTCCCCAGTATTTTTATTTCTCAAAGCAAAAAATCGTTATTGGACCGCTTGCAACCGACGCAAAACCGATTGTGGATTTTTATCGTCTGTCTGTTTCAGCGCAATCATATCCCATAAGTCATTGTCGGAAAGGTCCAGCAAAGTTTCGAATTGCCGTATTTCGGTTTCGTCGAGTTTGGCGTAATGTTCATCCACAAACCGCTGCAGGATGATGTCAAGCTCCAGTAAGCCCCGCCGGCACCGCCAGCGGACACGCTCCAGCTCCTTCATGCCGTTCTCATACCGTTCTCTTGACCATCCTGTCCTTGATGCTCTCGATGGCGCTGGTTGGATTCAACCCCTTGGGGCATACGTCTACGCAATTCATGATGGAATGACAGCGGAACAGACGGTATGGATCTTCCAGGTAATCCAGCCGTTCCGCGGTCGCCTGATCGCGGCTATCGGCAATGAAGCGGTATGCCTGCAACAATCCCGCGGGTCCGACGAATTTATCCGGATTCCACCAGAATGAGGGGCATGCCGTGGAGCAGCACGCGCACAGTATGCACTCATACAGTCCATCCAGCTCGGCTCTTTCCCCTGGGGATTGCAGCCGCTCGGTTTCCGGCGGCGGGTCATTATTGATGAGATAGGGTTTGATCGAATGATATTGCTTGAAGAATTGCGTCATATCCACGATAAGGTCGCGTATCACCGGCAACCCGGGCAGCGGGCGCAACGTTACCGGTTCTTTCAGTCCGGCGAGCGGCGTGATGCATGCCAACCCGTTACGGCCGTTAATGTTCATTGCGTCCGATCCGCACACCCCCTCCCGGCACGAGCGGCGCAAGCTCAAGCTGTCATCAATGGTCTTGATGCGCACCAGCGCGTCCAGCAGCATCCTGTCGGCCGGCTCCAGCGTGATGTCATAATCCTGCATATACGGTATTTCGTCCTTGTCGGGGTCGAAACGGTAGATCGAGAACTTCATGACCTGATTCCTTAATAATCGTTAGCTGATTTATCTGATGGCGCCTGCATACACTCCCGGGGTCTCACCACCGTTTAGCGTCGTTGTGCCTTGCCCTGCATCCCGAAAGGAGTCGATCATCAAACAGTTACAGAAAATTCCCGGATTCAACTTTAGCGGGAAACGATAATGCTCTCTATTTGATGCACGGCTCTATACAATTTCACCAGTCTTGACACTGCCGGATGCTCTCATCACCGGTTTCACATCCCAAATCTCGCTGGCATATTGCATGATGGTGCGGTCACTGGAGAATCTGCCCATATTGGCAACATTCAGGATCGCCTTGCGTATCCACTGTTCCTGATCCTGGTACGCAGTTTCAACCTTTTTCTGGCAAGCGATATAAGATGCGTAATCTGCCAGCAGCATATATTTATCGCCATGCTGTAAGAGCGTGTCTACAATAGGCTTGAAGCGGTCCGGCTCATCCGGAGAGAAAAAGCCCGAACCGATCATATCGAGCACGGCCCGCAGTTCCGCGTTGGCGTCGTAAATATTCCAGGGTTGATAGCCATTCGCTTTCATCTCGGCAACTTCCGCAGCAGTAAGGCCGAATATAAAAATATTATCCTCGCCGACTTCATTGCCGATTTCGATATTGGCTCCATCCAGGGTGCCAATCGTGAGCGCGCCATTCAATGCCAGCTTCATGTTTCCGGTGCCCGAAGCCTCCGTGCCCGCTGTGGAAATTTGCTCGGAGAGATCTGCGGCTGGAATCATTTCTTCCGCGGTCGATACGTCGTAATTGGGCATGAATACCACTTTTAAGTGGCCCCCTATCTGGGGATCGTTATTGACGATGTCGGCAACATCATTGATAAGCTTGATGATGAGCTTGGCCTGGGTATAGCCAGGTGCCGCCTTGCCGCCAAAAATCACGGTACGTGGAACGTATTCGGCATTCGGGTTATGCCGGATGCGGTTATAAAGGGTCACCACATGCAGCATGTTGAGCAGTTGCCGCTTATATTCATGGATGCGTTTGATCTGGACATCGAACAGTGAATCCGCGCTGATATCGATGTGGAGCTTTCGCTTTACCAGGGCAACCAGCCGTTCCTTGTCCGCGCGCTTCGCGGCAGCGAACTCCTTGCGGAAGGAGGCATCGTCGACAAGCGGAATCAGGCGCTTCAACTGGCTCAAGTCTTTGATCCAGCCGGAACCGATGCGGGAAATGATGAGTTCGGTCAAACGCCGGTTGGCCTGGTCCAGCCAGCGGCGCGGCGTAATGCCGTTGGTAATATTGATGATCTTCCCCGGGAAAAAACGGTCGAAGTCCGCGAATATGGTCTGCTTCATCAATTCGGTGTGAATTTGTGCTACGCCGTTCACCTTATGGCTGCCGACGATTGCAAGATGCGCCATGCGAATTCGCCTCCCGTCCGCCTCGTTGACGATCGACATGCGGCGTGCTATGCCGGTGTCGCCAGGATACCGGTGCATCACATCCTTTAAAAACCGGCGGTTTATTTCGTAAATGATTTGCAGATGGCGCGGCAGGATGCTTTCAAACAGGGCGACGGCCCAGGTTTCAAGCGCTTCCGGCATCAGCGTATGATTGGTATAGGCAAATGTGCGGGTAGTAATATCCCATGCCCTGTCCCAGTCATAGTGGTGCAGATCCACCAGCACCCGCATCAGTTCGGGAATGGCGATGGCCGGATGTGTATCGTTCAACTGGATCGCGACTTTGTCGGGAAGGAAATCAAAATTTTTTTGATACTTGCTGTAGCGATATAAAATATCGTGCAGCGAGGCACATACAAAAAAGTATTGTTGTTTCAGGCGCAGCTCGCGTCCCATTGCCGTGCTGTCGTCGGGGTATAGTACCTTGGACAGGTTTTCTGACTCGTTCTTATCCTCCACTGCCTTGACATAATTGCCTTCGTTGAAATAACGCAATTCGAAGTCGCGCGTCGCCTTGGCGGCCCATAACCGCATATTATTGACGGTCTGCGTGCCATAGCCCGGAATTGGCGTATCAAACGCCATCGCCATCACGTCATCCGTGTCGATCCAGTG
>DASVYI010000262.1:0-3390 GCA_036392275.1 Nitrosospira sp.
ATCAAAGCAGTGCGTGACTCCCGCCGCTCGTCCCGGCCTGTTTATCCGGCGGCCAAATAGTGCCGGCGTCATACCAATGGAAACCGCTTTCCGTTGGCATTCAAAGCATGCCATTGTCGACTTTTGCTGGATTCCGGGTCAAGCCCGGAATGACGAGATCTGGAGTGGTTTTTGGCCCCGAAACCACAGGCCCGGCAATTCTGTTGGCGAAGAAGCTGGCGCGCGCATGCAGCGGCGCATTCATACCTGTAAGTTCTTACAGCTATCCGGGAATCCCGTTTGATTGTCTAATCGAAACCGGGAGCAGTCCGGAAGCACCGGCCGGTATCACGCTTTTGTCATGATTGGAGATATATGGTTTTGTCATGATATATGGCTATAAGGCGGCAAATATCGGCTCCCTGGCGGATGGCTGCCGATACCCCCGTTGAATTTTACTCGATCAACTAATAACCGGCCCACCGGGTGGCTTCTCGAAGAGATCACCTCCATACAAACGATACGACCCATTCAATTTCCAATCAATAATAACGAGGCTTTCATGCAAAGCAGCAAATTGTCGCCATCATCCATGTCTCGCCGCGATTTTCTGAAAACAGCCGCGGCCGTGACTGCCGCAGGTGCGGCCACGCTTCCCTTCGGCAAGCTATACGCGCAGGGAGCCGCGAAGTACCGGCGGCTGAATGTTTTGAATCCAGACGCGAAACGCACTATCGAGAGCTACAAGAGGGCCATCCGGAAGATGCTCGCGCTCCCGCCGGAAGATCCGCGCAACTGGTACCGCATCGCTCTCACGCACACGATGGATTGCCCGCACGGCAATTGGTGGTTTCTGGTGTGGCACCGGGGCTTCATAGGCTGGTTCGAGCAGATTTGCCGCGAGCTGAGCGGCGATCCCGGCTTTGCGCTTCCCTATTGGGACTGGACCGAGAATACGGACCCGAAAAACCCGTTCCGTCCGGCTGTTCCTGCTGTCATGTTCGAGGATGTGCTGACCCCCGCACATCCCGCCTATATCGCGCACTACAGGGAATTTCACAGCCGTTTCCGGGATGTGATCGCGAAGGCCGGCTACTGGAAGCGCGGGCCGAATGGCGAGTTCGACGATCGGACACAATACGGGCAGCTCCTCGCCCGCGGGATACGCTTTCCCGAAGACCTCTGGTTCGACATCATCGACGATCCCAGAGGCGCATTCTTCTTCGATCTGGCCCATGCGCGCGGTCTGACCATGGAAAAACCGTGGCTCGATGGAAAAAGCACGAAAGCCGTTTCCCTCCAGACGCTGCTGGATGCGCTCGCGCCGCGTGATTTCATCACCTTCGCCAGCCCGAAAACACTCAGCCACAGCGGCCTGACCGGGTTTGGCGTGCTGGAAGGCCAGCCGCACAACAGGGTACATAATTGCGTGGGCGGCATCTTTACCGATCAAGGCGGGCAGACCACCAACCGCGGCGGCTTCATGCAAGCCAACCTGTCACCGGTCGATCCGCTCTTTTTTCTGCACCATGCAAATATCGACCGGCTGTGGGACGTATGGACCCGCAAGCAGCAGGCGCGCGGATATCCGATCCTGCCGCAAGGCCCGGATCTCGATATGTGGTCGGCGGAGCCATTCCTGTTCTTTGTCGACGCGAAGGGACAGCCGGTGACCAAGACGACAGCCGGCGACTATGCGGCGATCGGCGACTTCAACTATGATTATCAGCCGGGGTCGGGCGAACAGGTGGTGGCTCAGACCCTGGCCGCCCCGGCGGCAGGCGCTGTAGCCGCCGCGCGGATCGAGCGTTTCAGCGCGCAAATTACCAGCCCGCTGGTAAGCGCGACCGAGACGGCGAGCGGCGCCGTGACGGTTGCACCCGGGCTGCTCCAGGCGCAAACGCAGGCTGAAGCGCCAAGACTGTTCGCACAGGTGACGATGGCCCTGCCTCCCCTGTCTCATGGCCATGATTTCGCCGTTCTGATCAATGCGCCCGCCGGCAGCACCCGCATCGACCCGTCAAGCCCGTACTATGCGGGCACGCTCTCGATGTTCGGGCATCACACCGTGCACGCGCCGGTCACATTTACCATCCCCTTGTCGGGTGCGCTCGCGGCGATGCGTCAGGGTAAACTCCTCGAAGCAAATGCGCCGCTGAATATCCAGGTTGTGCCGGAGTACATGGCCATGCCCAAGGCGGCGGCAGCGAAGCCCGCCTTGGAAGCAAAGGCCGAAGTGCTATCCATCGTGGTGGAAGCGCACTGACCGGAAGAACCATGCACGGACAACGTTCAAGACCCTGGCAGATCATACTGGCACTCGTGTTTTTCGCGTACGCGGCTGTAAGCGCGATTGCGGAGAGTGAGGTCCAGCCGGGCCTGATCGAGCTGGAACTCGAGCGCCCCCCCACCCCGCAGGAAGCGGTCTGGATTCAGGTGCGTGCCGCCACGCTGCCGCGCGGGGTGGAGATCCGCGTCAGCACGCGAGACGGAACGCTGCTAGGCACCGTATCGTCTCTCGGGGAGTCGCGAGGCCGGGAAATCGTCACCTATGCCATTCCCCTTCCGGAAACCGCCATCGTGAACAATCGTGTGCAGTTGCGCCTGGAGGTCGATGAGCCGGGGGCGCCCGTTCGTGCGCCACGGCCGGATGAAGTGGAAGGTGTGAATCTGGTTTATGTGCCGATCAGCAATTGAAGCGGTAATATTTTCGGTGCGCAACCGGGCAGAGTCTCACCTCGCCCTGAATATGTCGGCTAAAAAACCCTTGGTCTCCTCCCATGACGCCTTGTCCGCCGCCGCGTCGTATGCCAGGGGCAGATTGAATTTCCGGCCATTTTCGTCCGCAGCCGGGTTGGTGAAGCTGTGCTTGACCCCGGGATAGGTCACGACCTTGTAGTCCGCGCCCGCCTGGTCCATTTCCTGCCTGAAAGCAGCTACCTGCTCGGGCGGTATCATGGGATCGTCCGTGCCGGTGAAGGAAATGATGTGCGCCTTCACCTTGCCCGGCTGGGCGGGTGTCTGCGTTGCAAGGCCGCCATGGAAGCTTGCCACGGCTGTCAAGTCCTCGCCCATGCGAGCCATTTGCAACACGACACTGCCGCCGAAACAATAGCCCAGCGCGGCGATATTGTTGGCATCCACGTTCTGCTGTTCTTTCAGGAACTTCATCGCCGCTTCAAAACGCGCTTTGGCCAGTGGCAGGTTTGTTGCCACTTCACTAGCGAATTTCCCCGCCTCGTCCGGATGATTCGCCTGTTTGCCGTCTCCATACATATCCAATGCAAGCGCGGTGTAGCCCAATTCCGCCAGCATTCTCGCCCGCTTGCGGGCATATTCGTTGTGACCCCACCACTCATGTACGACGACTACGCCAGGACGCTTACCCTTGATCGCGTCGTCATATGCGAT
>DASVYI010000263.1:0-2209 GCA_036392275.1 Nitrosospira sp.
TATGCAATACTGACCGCGGTGCCGTCATGCACCCTCATGTACAAACAGGAATTACCGCTCATGTTTTCTGGGGATGACGACGTGAAAGCAGTGGCGGAAGCAATGTTCGATCCGTTCGAGTACCTGATGCTGCGCAACCGCGATGGTCTGTTGAAAACTGATTTTACCCAGTCTCTCGGTAACGTCTCGTATCACATCCCCTGCCATTTGCGGGTGCAAAATATTGGACAGAAAACCAGGGAGATGCTGCAAATGATACCGGGGACCAAGGTGAACACCGTGGAACGCTGTTCCGGACATGATGGTACCTGGGGCGTCAAAACCGAGCATTTCGCCGATTCCATGAAAATCGGCAAGCCGGTATTCAGGCAGATGGCTGCATCCAGTCCGGATTACATCAGCTCGGATTGCGCTATTGCCGCCCGCCATATCGAGCAGGGAATGCAGGGTGCGGGAACGACCAAGGCACAGAAACAGCATCCGCTGACGCTCATGCGCATCGCCTATGGGCTTGACTGAGGCTCGACTGAGGCTCGACCGAGGCGGGCTCGACCGAGTAGTTGTTCCATCCATTTCTCCCATCACCTGAATAAAAAATATGCCACGGATCAGTCCCGACAGTTTGTTAACCCTGGAGGCCTATGCCAAGGCACGGCAGGATTTCCGTGTCCGCGTCATGGCCCACAAGAAAAATCGCAAGATTTACCTAGGGGAAAATGTAACACTCATTTTCGAGGACGAGCTGACCATACGGTATCAGATTCAGGAAATGCTTCGGGCGGAAAGGATCTTTGATGAAGCGGGCATACAGGATGAGCTGGAAGCGTATGGTCCGCTGGTGCCGGATGGCTCCAACTGGAAAGCGACCATGATGATCGAGTTTCCCGATCCGGTCGAGCGCGCCGCGAGGCTGAAAGAGTTGATCGGGATACAGGATAGGGTATGGGTGAAAGTGGAAGGTCATGATCGGGTTTATGCCATTGCCGATGAGGATCTGGAGCGCGAAACGGGGGAGAAGACCTCATCCGTGCATTTTCTGCGTTTCGAGCTGAACCCCGGCATGATCGGCGCGCTGCGGCAAGACGCTTCCTTGAGCATGGGTATCGACCATCCCGCTTATAATGTCCTACCTGAGCTGGTGACCGGGGCGGTACGGACTTCGCTGCTCAGTGATTTGACTGCGTGATTTGACGGTGGAACCCAGCTCCAACATGAAGAAGTTTATGCTGCTGTTGTGCCTGGCGACGGTCGCGGCGCCGTCCAGCGCTTTTCTAGGGACGAAAAAAACCTCCGATTACGAGTTTGAGAATGAGAAACCCTGGGTCGAAGTACAGGCACAGTTACCGGCGTATCCCAAGCCTGAAAATCTGCTGCAATTCGATGCCGGTCCGGCGAGCACCAATTTTCATTATGTCGATACTTCCTCCATCTCGGTGGGGGAGGACGGCGTTGTGCGCTACACGCTCGTGATCAAATCGACCGGGGGAGGGATGAATGTAAGCTACGAGGGCATACGCTGCCAGAGTGCTGAAAAAAGAACTTACGCCTACGGCCGGACCAACAATACCTGGATGCAGGCCAGACTATCGAAATGGGCAGATCTGGAGAATATTGCCCAGAATTACGCGCAGCGCGCACTCTACCGGTATTTTTTCTGCCCGCTCGGCGTCGATATCGTGAAGGATGCCGATGAGGCTGTCCAGGCCCTGAAAGCAGGGGTACATCCACGCGCGGTCAAGTATTAGAAACCCGGCTAACTTCCGGCCGGCCCGATTATGGATTACCTACCGTCGGTTATCGCGACCGCTCGTAAAGCGTCTTCGCGCGCATGCCCATGCGGCAATAGCCAAGGACAGGGCCGGGCAGCGTGTCGATCAGGGTTTTGAATTGCGCAACATGCCCATCATTTATCTGCCCGGGTATGACAGGAAGATAAGCGAATTCCAGGCCCAGTTTCCGGGCTTCCGATTCGAGAAAACCATGATCCGGATGAGCGCCGCCGTCTTCGTCATCCGGCCGGTTGCAGATTACGCTTTTAAAGCCAGCGGCTTTGATATCGACCAGATCGGCCGCGCTGATCTGCGGGCTGATCGAAAAACTTTCATCAACTTCGGTAAGTTTCATTGAGTTCCTCACAATATAAGGCTCGGCGATTGACCGCGCATATTCGGTGATTGCGGTATTCTACGCGAATCCGAGGGCCGAATCC
>DASVYI010000264.1:0-8894 GCA_036392275.1 Nitrosospira sp.
TGTGGTGGGGACCAATACGATAGGAATGCAGCTTGTCATATTCTGTCAAGCCGGCAGTATGGCGGCCATGTTATGGCTTGTCGCCCTGATTGGCTGGCTCATATGCATAGGTTTTATTATTTCCAATCTCGCCGGCACACCAAAAAAAATCATACGCGAGTCCGTGAATGGCGCTGCGCTGCTGATCGTTGTCAGCACGGTATCCATAGCCCTGCTGGGAACCCGCCTGGTGGATCCCGCAGCCGCAGGCGCCCATTACGGTTATTTTGCAGTATGGGCCTTTTGGGCTTCCGGATTCATTCTGTATGTATTCATCGTGACATGGATCGCTCACCGGTTGTTTTTCAGCTCCTTTAAACGGAGTGATTGGGATGCGCCTTACTGGATCTGCATGGGAGCGCCGGCAATCATTACCCTGACCGGCTCCGAATTCATCATGCGCGTGCCGGCGATGCCGGGATGGGACAATCTCCGCGAGATGACGCTGTGGATGACTTTTTTTGCATGGATCGTGGGTACGCTCTGGATACCTTATCTGCTGATCATGGATATTCTCAAATTCACGCACGTTCCGGGTCCGACGCCGTTATGGATAAGAATCTTCCCATGGTCGAGATTGGCGTTTGGCAGACAATTTCATCTTTTTAACCCTCCGTCATGGAGCAGAGTCTTTCCCATGGGAATGTACGCCGCATGCATGCTTTCTCTGGCCAGGACGACCGGTTACGGCTTCTTTGAGATTATTTCGGGGTACTGGGGCTGGTTTGCGCTGCTGATCTGGTTCTTTACATTGATTGGTACGCTACGCGCTCTCATACCGTCACGATCGTCTTGATCGTATTGGAGATACACGGCGTGACAGTGGATTTATCAGAGGTTTCCAAGGAAATCTCCGGATTGCGGGCATAATCGCTATAGACGCGAATACGCAATCAGGTAAATGTAACGACCTGATGTTCCGGCAGGCCGCTAATGAGGGAGCCCGTCACATCAAAGACTTTTCCGTGGCATGCAGCTTGCAACACGGCCCGCGTCCAGCTCGATCAGGTTCTTCGATATGTCTCTGATGACACTGGCAACCACACGTTGCATTCCCCTTACGACGCCTTCGATTCCTCCGCCAACCGGTTCCGTAATCGCTGAATAACATATGGCGCGGCGCCCATCCGTGGAGCGCGTGATCGTCCAGCCAAATCTCGCCTGCACCCTGTCGCCGACTATTGCGTCGAACTGCCCAAGTTCGATCGCAATCCGATAGCCGGATTGATCTGGCGCATAAGTCCCGCGTGCGTCGTTCACAGCACCTGTTTGATTGGCGATGCCTGTGACGAACGCATCCCTCAGCTCATAGTTGAATGGCGATGACCAGCGATCCTGTTCAAGGATGAAAAGCTGTGTTTCCGGTCCTGCACCTGTCGAACGCACAACCAACTGCGGACGAGCGAGCCGCTCCGGAACATTGACGGGCAGTACGTCAATAAAAATTGGGGAGGAAGAATCTCGCGACGTGATCTTTGTCTCCGATGACTCCGGCGGAACCGACAGCGTGTAAAACCGCGTTTCCGGAACGGACACACAGCCAGAGCCAGTGGCGAATAATGCCGCTATCATACACAATATCCCCGGCATACCGTGAACCGGCCGCGTCATTGTTCATTCTCCCGCTTACCTCGAATCACCGATTCGGGATGGCGTTCGAGATAATCCGTCAAAACCCTGAGCGAAACGGCCGCGCGTGTCAATTCTTGCAACGTCTGGCGCAAATCCTGCACCAACGGAGCATCGCCGGACAGGGTACGCTCGGCAGCATCCAAAGTCTCGCGCACATCCTTCATTGCCACGGTAATTTCGGGCGCCACATCATTATTCAATTTCTCCGCCAGCAGTCCGGCACTGTGCAGCGTTCCCTGGAGTACTTTTAACGATTGCTGCAACTCGTCGCCAATTTGATCGAAGGGTACCTTACTCAACTTGAGCGCTATCTCCGCAACCCGTGTTTGAATTTCCTCGGTGGCACTGGGAATGGTGGGCAATTCCAGTAACGCATGGGAAGTATCCACGCCGGCTTGATTTCCGGGAATGATTTTTTTTGCCGGAATGGCTTTGGGAAAAAAATCGAACGCAACATAGAGCTGACCGGTAAGGAGGTTGGCGGTCCGTAATTGCGCGCACAAGCCGCGGTTGATCATGATCTGCAAACGCTGTTGCGTTGTGTGCTTTGATTGCTTTCGATATTCGGCATATCTTCGGCCCAGACGCTCGGGATAAATCTGCACCAGTACCGGCATGCTGAATTCCTGCTGCTTCGGATCATAGTCAATACCGATCGATTTGACCTGCCCCAATACCAGTCCGCGAAAGCTGACTTCAGCGCCAGGCCTCAGACCACGCAGGGATTGCTTGAAATTGAGCAATATGATTTCTGCTTCACCGTCCGGCATCTTTAGCGCTTCAGCCTGGTTTTCCGCCAGAACGAAGGCAGTATCCTCCCTGGCAGACGGACTGGGTGTATCGTCGGGTGACTGAAACGACAGACCGCCAAGCACAACGGTGGCCAGTGACTCGGTTTTGAGCTTGAAGCCCTCGGCATTGACCTGCATATCAAAACCGCTTGCATGCCAGAAGCGCGTATTGATCCCCACGAATTTGTCATGCGGCGCGTTAATGAAAATACGTATGGTAACGCCTTTGCCATCCTCATCCAGATCAAATGCGGTTACCTGTCCCACTTTGATCCGGCGGTAATAAACGGGCGAGCCGATATCCAGTGAGCCAATATCGGTTGCATGCAAAATATACTGTTTCCCGGACACATCGCGTGTCATGATCGGTGGCACTTCCAATCCGGTGAACACGTCTTTTTTCTCGGTTGAAACGCCGGCATCGGCCCCTATATACGCTCCAAACAGCAACGTGGTGAGTCCCGACACGCCGGAACTCGCGATACGCGGACGCACGACCCAGAAGCGGCTGTCGGCAGCAGCAAAGCTTTTGGCTTCCTTCTTCAATTCCGCAGTTACCACAACGAGAGAGCGATCTTCGCTGAGTGCGATGGACTGTACGGTACCAATCTCGACTTCCTTATACTTGATCTTGGTCTTGCCCGCTTCAAGTCCTTCGGCGGAGTGGAATGTGATGGTGATCTCGGGACCCCGCTGAACCCAGGTCTTGACCGCAAGCGAAATCCCGATGGCTGCGGCAAGTATTGGGATGAGCCAGATCAACGAGGGTATCCAGTCGCGCTCACGCACCTTGTCAGGCTCAGGGACGGCCCCTGCGGAATCCGCTGTTTTTTCTTCATTCATACCGGTTTCCTGGGCTCATGCTCAGCAGCATCCCACATCAAGCGGGGATCAAAACTGATTGAAGCAAGCATGGTCAGTACCACCACTGCAGCGAAGGCAACTATGCCCGGGCCGGCATGCACCACGGCGAAACCCCTGATCTGGACGAGTCCGGTCACCAGTGTTACCACAAAAACATCCAGCATTGACCAGCGGCCAATTACATCGACAATGCGGTAAAGTTTCGTTCGTTGCACGAGACGCCAGTTACTGCGCCGCTGTATCGTGATCAATAACAGAATAATGACCGCCAGTTTGAATAACGGCACCAGAAAGCTGGCGATAAAAACAATCAGCGCCAGTACCCACGAACCGGAAACCCAGAAATATACGATGCCGCTCATGATGGTGTCCTGCTTCTCTTCAAATAAAGAGACGGTCGTCATGACGGGCAACATATTTGCGGGAACATACATGATGCAGGCCGCAATCAGCAAAGCCCAGGTCCGGTTGAGACTATCGGGTTTGCGCACATGCAATCTTGCGCCGCAACACCCGCAACAACTATGCGCCTCGACATCCTTCCATAGCGTCGCGCAATGATGACATGGCACCACGCCCAGCCTCGCCGCCGTCTTTACCCGTGATCCGGCCACAGGTGATTCAGCCTCTACGGGCTGGCTGGCCGATTGATGGGTTCCGGTTGCAGGCATGTTTTATTCTTCCGCTCCCGGTAAAGACTTCCGCCAGATATGGCGAGGATTGAATGAAAGCACTGCCGCAAAAAGAAAAGCGAGAACACCCAATGCCCATACTGCGATGCCGGGCAGTACGATTGCGATACTCTTCATTTTGACAAAAGCGACAATGACTCCGAGTAGAAATATTTCCACCATTACCCATGGCCGCAAGATTTGAATCATGCGCGTCAGCAAATTGATTGCGGCGCGGCTACCCGATCTTCCCCGCCCGTTTTGCGCGGTAAGCAAATAGATGAGAGCCAGGAGCTGGATCAAGGGAAACAGAATTGTTGTAATCGATACCAAAAACGCCACAAAGTGCATCCCCTCGGCCGTCAAGGCAAGCACCGATCCCATGAGCGTAACCCGATTGACAACACCATGAAGCTCCATTTGAACAATGGGAAAGGCATTGGCAATGACGTACATAAACAATCCGGCAATCGTCAGCGGTAGAACGCGTCCGCGTTGAGAACTCATGTCGCGTTCCAGTTCAGCGCCGCAACGGCGACAGAATGTGACTTCGTCGCGGCCCAGCGCCACTCTGCGGTAAACCGCATCGCATTCTTCACAAGCAATCAGGTCGGACACTTCGCGCATGGTTAGTTTTCATGAAGATGGGTTTTCAAGTTTTGTCACACGATTTCTGATGCCGGCATCCGTGAAGCACGGGACTCATTGCAGCTGATCCTTTCCATAAATATAGTTAATATTCGCAACTCGACGGAGAGCGGAGAGGAAAATGCCCTTCGTTTCTTGGGATGAAGGAGGAGGACTGTCACATACAGATTGGCTCCGTAGATACTGCGCTTCTTGCGGGCCGGACAGAATTTGGGCTGCACCGCGCCGTTCTTGTCCCCCCCTGCCATGTGCTATCCTGAAACGAATCCCTCGCTGAACTGTCTTTTCAGATACAGGGTATGAGGACAATGGAGACAATGGGGAGACAGGATGGACAAGAAATTTCAAATCAACTTCTGGTACGTCATCATTGCGATTCTCGGCATTCTGATGGTGCAGAACTTTTATAAGGAGTATACAAAGGTCGAGCCCATCCCCTACAGCCGCTTTCATACGTTATTGGAGCAGGACAGGATTGCGGAGATCGCAATCACAGAGAATCACATCTACGGCACCCTCAAGGAAAAGGGTGCCGACGGGTTGAAGGATTTCGTTACTACACGCGTCGAACCCGAGCTGGCCGACAAGCTGGACAAGCACAACGTGACGTACACTGGCGTGGTGCAGAGCACCTGGGTTCGCGATCTCCTGTCCTGGATACTTCCGACGGCCCTCTTCATTGGCATATGGTTATTTATTATTCGCCGCATGAATCCCGGCGGAATGACCGGCGGATTGATGTCAATCGGCAAGAGCCGGGCCAAGGTTTTCGTGGAAAAAGAGACCAAGGTTACATTTGCCGATGTAGCCGGTGTTGATGAGGCAAAGGAAGAGCTGGTCGAAGTCATCAATTTTCTAAAGGATCCGCAGGGGTATAGCCGTCTGGGTGGACGTGCGCCCAAAGGTATCCTGCTGGTTGGGCCGCCGGGTACCGGCAAGACGCTATTGGCGCGCGCCGTGGCGGGGGAGGCAAGCGTACCGTTTTTCTCGATCTCCGGATCGGAGTTTGTCGAGATGTTTGTCGGCGTGGGTGCCGCACGGGTCCGGGATTTGTTCGAGCAGGCTCGGCAAATGGCGCCAGCCATCATTTTCATCGACGAGCTGGACTCGCTCGGCCGGGCCCGCGGTGCCTACGCGCTTGGCGGACATGATGAAAAGGAGCAGACGCTGAACCAATTGCTGGCTGAACTGGATGGCTTCGATCCGAAAACGGGCGTTGTGCTGCTCGGCGCGACGAACCGGCCGGAAATTCTCGATCCGGCTCTGCTGCGCGCCGGAAGGTTCGACCGCCAGGTGCTGGTAGACCGGCCGGACAAGCTGGGGCGCGAACAGATTCTCGCTGTACACCTGAAAAAAGTGAAGCTCAGCACCGATGTCAGGCCGGAACAGATCGCGGCGCTAACGCCGGGCTTCACCGGCGCAGACCTAGCAAATCTGGTCAACGAGGCGGCCCTTCTTGCTACGAGACGCAAGGGCGACGCGGTAACCATGGGTGATTTCAACAACGCAATCGAACGCATCGTAGCCGGCCTCGAGAAACGCAATCGCCTGCTTAATCCCTCTGAGCGCCGCGTCGTGGCTTTTCATGAATTGGGGCACGCCATGGTGGCGCTGGCCCTGCCCGGCAATGATGAGGTACACAAGGTTTCAATCATTCCCCGTGGCGTCGGCGCCCTGGGATACACGATTCAGCGTCCGACCGAGGACCGGTTTCTGATGAAAAGGCAGGAACTGGAAAACAAAATGGCAGTAATGATGGGCGGGCGGGCGGCGGAGCAGGTCGTATTCAACGAGGTATCGACAGGCGCAACCGACGATCTCGTCCGCGCCACTGATCTCGCCCGCGCCATGGTGCTGCGCTACGGAATGAGCGATGCCCTGGGCAATGTCGCCTACGATCGCGAGCGCTCCACCTTCCTGCAACCCGGCATACCCATGATGCAAAGCCGGGAATACAGCGAAAAGACCGCAAACTCTATTGACAGCGCGGTGCGTGCACTCGTCGACCATGCTTTGGAGCGGGCTATCGATATCCTCAAAATCAACCGTGCGCTGCTTGATCGAACAGCGGAAGAGCTGCTTAAAACCGAGACGCTGAATCCACCCCAGATAGAAGCGTTGAAGCGCGAGATCATCTCCATGCCTGTGCTTCCGGCGGAGGTCGCGGCCGCCGCAACGGTATAGCAGCCGCATGAGAGACTGCGAGCATGGCGCTGGAGCGTTACTCGGCTTCCTTGCCGCGAGTCGCATGAAAATTTCTAAAAGGCTCTAATTACTGTATACTGCGCGCTTCGGTTAAAAGCAGATGTATAGATGCGAATGGATTCCTTGTCAGGTTTCCAATCTTTGTTTTTTGCTTTGCTTTTTCCGGTTCATCGTTCCTGACCGTTCGACCTCCCTTCGATTTCGTCCAATGGAAATTGTGCGGCACCCTGGTTAGCAGCGATGTTTTACGAGTGCGCCAGCGGTTTTTTGCCCGTCAGTTTCCGGCAGCCCCATCCGGCTTGCGCGTTTTAGGCGCTTTCTAAATTCAACAGTTTCAGGTAAGCGGAGCGTAATGCAGCCGCAGCCGCCCCGAGAGTGTTTCCGAAAATGGATAAATAACTCTGCATTCATGCAGTGAATCCTTTTTGGGCAATCCTGGAACTCTGACTTATATGATCGCCACGTTCTCATTAATAGGAAAAACATGTCTTTTGAAAAACTGAATCTGCATCCACTCATTCTCAAAGCCATTACTGACTCGGGCTATACAATGCCCACTCCCATTCAGGAACAAGCCATTCCCGAACTGCTGGCGGGACACGATATCATGGCATCGGCCCAGACGGGCACTGGTAAAACCGCCGCGTTCATGTTGCCGGCGCTGCATCGGCTCGCCTCACCCTCCAAGGTGCCTGGCCGGGGGCCGCGTGTGCTGGTATTGACCCCGACACGAGAGCTTGCGCTCCAGGTATCCGAGGCCGCAAATAAATATGGTAAACACCTGGCCCGAGTCAGGGTCGTAAGCATACTTGGCGGAATGCCGTATCCGCTGCAAAACAAATTGCTTTCACAACCGGTGGAAATTCTTGTCGCAACCCCTGGCCGTTTGATCGACCATATCCAGCGCGGACGCATCGATTTCTCGCGTCTGGAAATGCTGGTGCTGGATGAAGCCGACCGCATGCTCGACATGGGCTTCATCGACGATGTGGAAAAAATCGCGGCAGCCACTCCTGCGAATCGCCAGACCTTGCTATTTTCCGCCACGCTGGATAGCGCCATCGCCAATGTCGCGGCGCGTCTGTTGAAGTCGCCCAGGCGCATTCAAATAGCAACGTCGCAAGCGAGACTCGATAACATCGAACAACGGCTGCATTATGTGGATGATATGTCGCATAAAAACCGGCTTCTGGATCATCTGCTGAGTGACATAGCGCTGAAACAGGCCATTGTTTTTACTGCGACGAAGCGGGATGCGGACATGCTGGCGGATAATCTCGCCGCCCAGGGGCACGAAGCCGCGGCATTGCATGGTGACATGAGCCAGCGCGACCGTAACCGGACACTCACCAAGCTTCGCCACGGCGGACTGCGGGTGCTGGTAGCGACTGACGTCGCCGCACGGGGAATAGACGTGGCCGGCATTACACACGTCATCAATTTCGACTTGCCGAAATTTGCCGAGGATTATGTGCACCGGATCGGCCGCACTGGCCGTGCGGGTGCATCAGGGACCGCGGTGTCGTTTGCTTCGGGCAAGGATGGGGTCAATCTGAAAAAAATCGAACGCTTCACCGGGCAGCGAATCGTTTCACACGTGGTACCAGGGCTTGAACCCCGATTCAAGCCCCGTGCCGGCGCGGGTGATACATCCCGAAACACCCCGAGCGTCGCTCATAAACGTAGCCGTACCTGGACCAACGACAGCGTCCGAACGGCCGGCGGCGCTGCCGGAAACTGGGACAACAGCCGCGGCCGCTCCTTTGGTGGCGGCGACAACCGCGCAAATCGCGGCAGTACCCAACGAAACACCCTCAGGAATAGCGACGCTTTCGGTGGCTCCGCCAATCCTTATTCAAGAACCAAGTGACGGGTTCCGTTTACTGATCCGACCGGAGAATACCAGGAATCCCGTCATTACGGGCTTGAGCCGGAATCCGGCGCAAGCCCGAATTGCGGCTTTCAACTTCCCTGGATACCGGCTTTCGCCGGTATGACGTCTGTATTATTGCTTCTCCGGATCAATAAACGAGAATAAGAGGCA
>DASVYI010000265.1:0-5544 GCA_036392275.1 Nitrosospira sp.
GGCGGCCGGTGACGTACAGATCTCCTTCAAAAACGAAACCAAGATCACCCGTGTCAAGCCAGTTGCCCGGTTGCAGCGATTTTTCGGTGTCGTCAGGATTATTGAAGTAACCGTTCATGATGCTGCTTCCATGTACCAGCACGCTGCCGACACGCAAATCGCTCAGCTCCTGTCCCATATCATCGACAACTTTGACGGTATGCTCCGGCAGAGGGCGGCCGCAATTTACAAATTCACTATATTTTCTGCCTTCCGCCTGCACTCTGACAGCCAGTTTCCGGTCAACCAATGTACCGGCATCCACGCGCAAACTTTGAAAGCCATGACCAACCCGGGAGAAAGTAACGGCGAGCGTCGATTCGGCCAGTCCGTAGCAAGGCAGAAAAGCCCGTGCATCGAAACCCGCCGGAGCGAATTTCTCCGCAAAATTTCTCAAGGTATCCGGTCGAATCATCTCGGCGCCGACACCTGCCGCACGCCAGCTGCTAAGATCGAGATCTTCCAGGTCGGAATCACGAACCCTGAGCGTACATAGCTTGAGGCCAAACGGCTGACTGAATGCGACGGTGGCACGGTTCCGGCTGATGAGCCGCAACCATTGCAACGGCCTGATTGCAAAATCGCGCGTGGCGAGATAGTCAACGGAAACCTGCGCCACCATCGGCGCCATGACCATGCCGACCAATCCCATGTCATGATAGAAGGGGAGCCAGGATGCGCAACGGTCACCTTCGTGAATTTCCAGTCCGTTACGGACAATTCCCCTCAGATTGCTCATCAATGCCCGTTCGGTAATGATCACTCCTCGCGGAATACGGGTGCTGCCCGAGGTAAACTGAAGATATGCAATTTCGTCAGGATCATTCGAATTGAGCGCCGTGTCGGGGGCGGGAAGCTTTCCAAGCTGCTCGGGGGTACCAACCCAACGCAGCACTTGCGATCCCTCCGCGGCCTCTTGAAGAAAGGAAATATAATCCACGTTGGCCAAAGCAGCGCTTGCCTGACCACCCTCAATCATCCCGCGCAGCTGCTGGACGTACACGGCATGACTGCCGAGATTCACGGGTACCGGCATCGCAAACGGAACCAATCCGGCATAGCGGCACGCGAAAAAGAGCTCCACGAATTCGGGCGTGGTGTCGGCAATAAGGGCTACCCGGTCACCGATGGACAGGCCGAGAGCTGTCAGGCGCTGCGCCGACGTGCGGGCATTGACTCTTAAGGTCTGGTAGGGAAGTACCGAACGCAGATTTCCTTTTGCGTCGTAAAAATTATATCCGGCAGTCCCGGCCGCTGCGTATTCCAGGGCAGCAGTCAACGTATCAAAATCAGCCAGCCTCTGAGGTTGAGTGTTATACGTCGGTGTCGGGATTATTGCTGTCGGCGACTCGCTTGATGGTCGAGGATCAAACGCTTGCATTAGCGGAGCGTTCAACTTCGCTATTGTTGAACTCAAGGTCTTCCCCTCCAAATTAATGGTACTAGTCATCTTTTTATAATGTAAAGGGTTCCAGTCGGACACACATCAGTTCTGTAGTTAGTCTTAATAACCGCTTCGCCGAAAATGCCCGGCTTGGAAAATCTGAATCTTAACCAAATCCCGTAAGCACAATCCCTGCGCCAACCGACAAATAACCGTGTTAATTTAATTAATTAATGAGCTTATATTATAGTAGTTTTCACTGTCAAGACAATATCAGGACTCACTCAAATCATGGATTGGAGGCAGTTTTCCGCGACGTGATATGCAAAAAAGATAATTCGCGATTAGTCGCTGGAGCTTACGGGACCGATAAATTCCATTCTGTACGAGTTGCTCGCTAATATAAAGAAATTTTGGAGAAAAGCGGAAGAATGTGTAGCTTTTTTGCAACAATACGGCTGAGCCAAGCTCGGGTCAGAAAATGACTTCATCGGTCCAGCCAGGTGGCCGGGCCGATACCGAAATCGCGCCTGGAAATTTCCGGGGTCAAGCTTCAACCCATGCTCTGGCGTCGTCGTAAGTGCTGAAAACCCTGATTTCAGCATCAATAAACAGGTTCGATACCCAAGCTCCCCAAATCTGCCATTGATCTTCGGTGATTATCGCAATCCGGTTGAATTCACCGCCGTGCTTGCGGATGAATTTGATATCCTCCCACGCGACGTCGACGGTATAACTCACCATATCCCTCCAGTCCAATAACACATTGACAGGTCCATCGAGACGGGATTTATAGAGTACCTTCTCTTCGAATTCCTTATAGTCAGACAGGGTGAATTCCCCGAAAACGGCAACGTTGATCACGTTATTGGACTCTTCAATGGAGATCATGGGTTAACCTAGGCAAATCATGCATTTTCGTTGTTGGTTCGAATCCACTAATTGGCGGCACCGAATAAATCTTTCAGATTTCCGCTGCGCGTGCCGCCGATCCTGAAGAACCGCCTTGCGGCGAGCCGGCAGCGCTACATTACGCCAAACGGCACTTCACGCGACACCCGTTCGGCATCCATTCAGACATGCGGGCCGATTTCCCGCCGAAGAAATTCATGGAAGTGCACCATTCCGTCCTCCATGGGCGATTGATAGGGGCCGGTCTCATTAATGCCCCGCTCATACAGAGCGCGGCGCCCGGCAGTCATGAGCCCGCAAATTTCGTCGTCCTCGATCGCGGTCTCATGATAGGCAGCCTGCTCCGCTTCGATAAATTCACGTTCGAACAACGCGATGTCTTCAGGATAATAGAATTCGACCACATTCATGCAGCGTTCAGGCGCCAGCGGCCATATCGTGCTGACAATCAACACATGAGGGTACCATTCTAGCATGATATTTGGATAATAAAGCATCCAGATCGCACCGAAGGCGGGAGCTTTGTTCCCGGCCTGCTGCAGCAATTGCTCGTGCCACCTGGCATATACCGGGGTACCTGGCCGCTCGAGACCCTGATTTATCCCGACGGTTTGTACGTTATACCAGTCGCCGAATTCCCATTGCAGCTCCGCGGTATTGACGAAATTGCCCAGGCCGGGATGGAATGTATTGACGTGATAGTCTTCAAGGTAAACTTCGATGAAGGTTTTCCAGTTACACGCGTATTGCTCGGTTTCGACTCGCTCCAGCACATGGCCGGAAAAGTTGAAATTCCCGAGAACGCCCAAATTCGCCAGGTCGCGTGACACGTTTCGCTTGCCTTCGAATAGCAGTCCATTCCAGCTCTGAAGCGGCGTAATGCCCAGGTTCAGGCAGGGATTTTCCGGAAAATGGGGCGCTCCCAGCAGCGCGCCATTCAGATCGTACGTCCAGCGGTGTATGGGGCAGACAATATTCCGGACGTTTCCATGGCCCTTGAGCAACAGGGATTGCCGATGACGGCAGACGTTGGATAACAACTCGATGCCATTGTCGTTGCGCACCAGCACCTTTGCGCCATTCATCCATTCCGGCACATAATAGTCGCCCACGTTGGGGAGCATCACTTCATGACCGGCGTAACCAGGCCCCCGGTCGAACAACAAGCGCTTTTCCAGATCAAGGATATGCGGATCGAGATACCAGTCGACCGGCAGTTGTGTCGGCGCCAGTTGAGACACATCGACGAGATTTGACATAGTGGATACCTTAACCTTTCGGGCCAGAAAAAACAGTTAACGTGAACACCGTTGAATAATGAGAGAAGCGAGATGGAGGATTACTATCTTTCCTGAAACACTTATAATCCCGGCTAAGAGAGCTTCCGCTGCGGAAAGTTTCGTGGATTTAATTGACCTGAGCCCGCTTATTGCGTTATTTTTGCAGTTTCCCGTCAACGCGTGTTCCTGACGTCGCGCTTATCATGACAAAGCCTGCCGAACCCGTCAAATTTTCGCGGCCGGAAAGTTTTGAGGCCGCCCTGACTGAATTGGAAAGCATCGTGTCGGAAATGGAAGCAGGTGAAATGACGCTCGAAATGTCGCTACTGGCTCACAAACGGGGTACGGAATTGATACAATATTGTCAGGGTATGCTACAGGATGCGCAACAACAAGTGCGTCTTTTAGAGGCTGATGCACTAAGAAATCTCTCCCCGTCCGGTGTTGATGATCACTGATTTCCAGGATTGGGCAAGAAGCCGCCAGGTACGCATAGAAACTTCCCTGCAGGCCCTGCTTCCCCCCGCAAACATTGCCCCCGAGCGTCTGCACGACGCGATGCGCTACTGCGTACTGGGTGGAGGGAAGCGCGTGCGCCCGCTGCTCGCGTTCGCGGCGGGGGAACTGAGCAATGCGGACGAAGAGCGGGTTACCATTGCTGCCGCGGCGGTGGAGCTGATACATGCCTACTCTCTGGTGCATGACGATCTTCCCTGCATGGATAACGACGTATTGCGCCGGGGGAAGCCCACGTGCCATGTCGAATATGATGAGGCCATCGCCTTGCTGGTGGGCGACAGCTTGCAGAGCCTGGCCTTTCAGTTGATGGCCGAGCATCGGCTGGCTGACACTCCGCAAATGCAACTGGACATGATCAGGCGATTGGCGAAGGCCGCGGGCTCGCGCGGCATGGCAGGGGGGCAGGCGATCGACTTGTCCAGCGTTGGCAAGACGTTGAGTCTGCCCGAGCTGGAGTTTATGCATATTCACAAGACAGGCGCCCTTATCCGGGCCGCGGTAATGCTGGGCGCATGTTGTGGCAATGGACTGGATGACGAACGGCTGACGAGTCTGGATCATTTTGCAAAATGCATCGGGCTCGCATTTCAGGTTGTCGACGACGTGCTCGATGCGGAGGCTACGACGGCGACGTTGGGCAAAACCGCGGGGAAGGACGCCGACAATAACAAACCCACTTATGTAAGTATCCTCGGCAGCGGCCGCGCACGTGAGCTGGCCGAGGAACTGCGGCGTGACGCATATCAGTCGCTGGAGGGTTTCGGGGCAATGGCGGGGCGGTTGCGGCAGGTGACGGACTTTATCATTCAGCGCGAGTTTTAAGCTCGCGCTCATCACAATATATATAAAGAATATTTACTTCAGGGTTTAAATGTATCCACTGCTTGACACCATCACTATGCCTTCCAAGTTGCGGGCATTGGAACGCAAGATGCTGCCCCAGCTTGCCGACGAGTTGCGTCAGTTCCTGGTTGAGTCAGTAGCAAAAACGGGCGGCCACCTTTCATCCAATCTTGGCACGGTCGAATTGACGATCGCGCTGCATTACGTATTCAACACGCCGCACGATCGTCTGGTATGGGATGTCGGACACCAGACCTACGCCCACAAGATTCTCACCGGACGCCGGGAAGGTATGAGCAGGTTGCGCATGCACGGCGGTATCGCCGGCTTTCCGCGGCGCGACGAGAGCGAATATGATGCTTTTGGCACGGCGCATTCCAGCACCTCCATCAGTGCTGCGTTGGGCATGGCGGTGGCGGCGCAGCAGGAGGGAAGGGACCGGTATGCAATAGCGGTAATCGGGGATGGAGCCATGAGCGCGGGCATGGCATTCGAAGCATTGAACAATGCCGGCGCCATGAACACGAATCTGCTGGTGATCCTGAACGACAACGATATGTCGATCTC
>DASVYI010000266.1:0-6418 GCA_036392275.1 Nitrosospira sp.
GCAATTATATTTCCGGTGAGAAAATGCGAAGAACTTCGTCATTCCAGGCTTGACCCGGAATCCAGAGCAACCAGCAATCAATGGCATGCTTTGCATGCCACTGGGTACCGGCTTCCGCCGGTATGACGTTTATACTGCCCGTGCGTCCGGTCGATAACGCGTCAGGAATATTACGAAATAACAAACTCAAAGCGAATCTCAAAGCAAATCGAGCTTTTGCCGGATGAATTCGATGCGTTTGCGGTTTACCCCGAGATCCGAACTTCCCAGGCGCGACGCCGAACGCACCTGAATGACTTCCGCGGACGGGTCATACCAGAACTCGGCATCATCCACATATTTCATGAGCCGGGTCGTGAACTGCGCATAGATGTACCCAGGCTCTTTTTTTATTATTTTCCCGCCCTCCATGGATTCGATGATGCTCGCGATGCGATCCAGCGTGGCGTCCGCGCTGCCTTTCAACGGCAGCGGCGCAATATCGGCATACTGCCGCTGCGGATGGCCGGGGTAGAGCGATGCCTGGCTGGATACGCTATTCGGCGTTTTCGAAGGGGCCTTGAGTCTCCCGTCATGCACGCCGAGATCGGTGGGCGGGGTGCCCTTGAGCAGCCCAAGCTGGCCGGCAAGCAGCCCGGTGATGACCACCAGCGCGATGACGACAAGCCCCCACTTGACAATGATCATGATCGAGCCGGCTGTATTTTCAGTGCGGCATCACGTAATTCACGCCATTCACGCGATAGTCACACAATATCAAGATAATAATGGGACAATCGTCCCTTAACTTGCTGATTTGACGCCGTACGCGTCATGCTAATGTAGCGGCATCCGGCAGTAAGCCCGGTGTTCACGGTGTTCGATAGGCCTACTTGGGCTTGCTGTTCGCCAGAATGAACTCCGCCAGGCGTTGGGCTGGCTCGCCCTTGATATTGGGGAAGGCTGTCATGCCCATGCTGCCTTTTTGAACCTTCTGGATTATGGCATCCTTGTTTGTCATCGAGCTGCTCAGTGCCATTACGGCGCCGGTCTCCGGTTTATGGCACTTGGTGCAATTTGCATAGAATATGTCCTCTCCGCTGGCATTCTCGGGTGGCGTGTAATTATCGGTCTTTGAACAGCCTGCCAGGCTCATCAATGCGAAAACTGTCAACCATAAGCTTATTTTCTTCATTTTATACTCCAGTTTGTAGTGGTATTCATCTGCGACCCGGCATTATATCCTCTATCCGCCACGCGTACCCTGTCGATCGGCGAGCGTGGATAGAAACGGAAAGACAATTGTCTTAAGCACGAGACCTTAAACACGAGACCACGAATTTCACATTTATCCATAATTACCTTCCTTATCTTCCTTACTTTCCTTAGGCCTGAATTGTGTTCATACTCAGCCCAAGCTCTTCTTTCTGATGCGAATCATGGCTTTTCCGTTTGTTGCAGGCAGTTGTTCCGTTGCCTATGATACGAAAAACCCATTTGATGAATATATCCTCCGTTATGGAAATTGGGTAAATGGGGTCGTGCGCGCGTGCTGGACAGGGATGAGAGGTCGTTCCCGGTATACAGATGTTGCCTCGGCCCACTCGAGCAAGCTTCGCTGCGTGTTGCGGCCGGTCCGCCTGACTAAACCTTTCCGGTCAATCATTCCGTCATCGTGAGGCGAATACTCAAGCTCTTTGCTTACGGCGTTCTGGTTCTGCTTCTGGTGGTAGCGGGTGTCGCTGCCTTTTTGCTGTATCGCGAGGTTGAAACTTCCACATATCAGGCGCGTCATCTGGCCAGGCTGGCCGGCGAGCTGCGCTGGGAGGTAAAGGACGGCCCGAATGACGATCCCCTGCCTTCGCAGGCCGGGCCATACGATATGCGCCTCGGTTACAGCCGTCTTCCGGACCTGCTGCAGCATCTGGATAAACATGGTTTTAAAGTGCATGCCCAGGCGCAGGTCTCCGAGCGCATGAAGCATCTCGTCGATCAGGGCCTGTTTGTTCCATACCGGGAAAAAACCCAGGCCGGTCTGGAAATAACCGCCAGCGATGGCCTGTCTCTTTACCGCGCGGCATTTCCCGCACGCATCTATGAAAATTTTGAAGCGGTTCCGTCTGTGGTGCGCGACAGTCTGCTTTTCATCGAAAACCGTGAGTTGCTGGATCTGGATCAGCCGAAAAAGAACCCCGCCGTCGACTGGACCCGGCTCGGCAAGGCAGTGCTGGACAAGACGGTCCATCTATTTGATTCCGGGCACGACGTATCGGGGGGCAGTACGCTCGCAACGCAGATTGAAAAATACCGGCACTCTCCCAACGGGATGACGCTGACGGCGACAGACAAGCTGCAACAAGTCATATCTGCCTCGGTGCGGGCATATCTGGAAGGAGAGGAAACACTGCCCGCCCGCAAGCGCATTCTGGTGGATTATCTCAACACGGTCCCGCTCGCCGCCGCACCCGGGTTCGGGGAAGCGAACGGGTTGGGCGACGGACTGTGGGCATGGTATGGCCTCGATTTCGAGGAAACCAACCATCTCCTGAATTCAAGATTTGTCGAAGGTGACGCGCTTGTCGAGGCGGCATCCCGTTACAAGCACGTGCTGAGCCTCATGATTGCGCAGCGCCGGCCTTCCTATTACCTGCTGGGCGGACGGAAGGAACTTGCGGAGCTCACCGACAGCCATTTGCGGGTATTGACCCAGGCTGGGGTGATCCCGCCCGGCCTTCGGGACGCTGCGCTCGAGCTGCCGCTGCGTTTCCGGGACACTGCCGCGCCGGAGGAAACCAGGAATTTTGCCACGCAGAAGGCGGTAAATGCCGTACGGGTGCGGCTGGCCTCTCAGCTCGGGTTGCAGCGCATGTATGATCTGGACCGCCTGGATTTGTCGGTACAGAGCACGTTGGACGGGGAACTGCAGAAAAAAACCACCGAGGCGCTGCGGCGGCTCAAGGAGCCGGATTATGCGCGAGCCGTCGGACTTTATGGGCATCGCCTGCTCAGCGACGGCGATGATCCCGGCAAGATCATCTATAGCTTCACGCTTTCCGAGTTGACCCCGGCGGGCGCCGAGTTCCGGATTCAGGCCGACAGTTTCGATCAGCCTCTGGATATCAACAAGGGCACCAAGCTGGATCTGGGTTCCACCGCCAAGCTGAGGACGCTGGTGACCTACCTGGAAATCATCGAAGCGCTGCACAAAAAATATTCCGTGCTGGATGCCAAAGCGCTGCGCAAGCAGGACGTCGATCCCAGTGATGTACTGAGCCGCTGGGCCATCGATCATTTGCTGCAGAGCGCCGACAAGAGCCTGGGAACCATGCTGGATGCCGCCCTGGAACGCAAGTATTCCGGTAATTCCGAGGAACGATTCTTTACCGGCGGCGGCTTGCACGTTTTCCATAATTTCAAGCGTGAGGACGACAGAATCTGGAGCGTCCGCGATGCGACGCTGAACTCGGTCAATCTCGTCTACATCCGCCTGATGCGCGATATCGTGCGTCACTACATGTTTCACATCGGGGGTTCATCCGCCAAAATACTGAGGGATGTTACGGATACCCATCGCGTCCAGTACCTCAGGCGTTTTGCGGACAAGGAAGGCCGGGAATTCATCAATCGTTTCTATCTCAAGTACAAAGACGGGGCTGCGGCGCCGGGCACGACGGCAGAAAAATTCTTTGTCAGCTTCCGCCATACGCCGCGCCGGCTGGCAGCCGCCTACCGTTACCTTTACCCTGAGGCGGCTCCGGCCGAGTTCCAGAAATTCATGGCGCCTCATCTGGCCGGCACCAGGGGAATCACCCCGGCGGTGCTCGATGACTTGTATGAAAGTTATGCTCCAGGCAAATATTCACTGGCCGACCAGGGCTATATTGTCACGGTTCATCCTCTCGAACTGTGGCTGGTACGCTACCTGATCAATAATCCGCGAGCGCAATACAAGGATGTGATCGACGCCAGCGGGGATGAGCGGATGGCAGTCTATCAGTGGCTATTCAAGACCATACACAAGAACGCTCAGGATATTCGTATTCGCGGTCTTCTCGAGCTCGAGGCATTTCTGGAAATTCATCGCAGCTGGAAGCGGCTCGGCTATCCTTTCGATTCCCTGGTACCCTCGCTTGCCACCGCTATCGGAAGCTCGGCGGATCATCCCGCGGCACTTGCGGAACTGATGGGCATCATTCTCAATAACGGTGTCAGGGTGCCCTCGGTGCTTGTCGAGCGATTGCGCTTCGCGGCGGGCACGCCGTTCGAGACTGCTGTCGAAAGGTCGCCTGCCAATGGCGAGCGGCTGTTTTCTCCGGAACTGGCAGCGGCGGTGCGCGGCGTGCTGAACGGCGTCGTCGAGGCTGGAACGGCATCAAGGCTTGCGCGTGCGATTGTGGAGGAGGATGGACAGGAAACCTTGATAGGCGGAAAGACCGGAACGGGAGACCACCGTTACGTTACGTTTTCTTCGCCTGGCGTGATCAAGGAATCCCGCAGCGTCAACCGTTCCGCCACTTTTGTTTTTTTCATCGGAGACCGTTTCTTTGGAACGATGACTGCTTTTGTCCCCGGAGCGGATGCAGGAAATTACAAATTTACCTCGGCGCTTTCCACCCAGGTCATGAAACATCTCCTGCCTATCCTGAAGCCGCTCATAGACGAGGCCAAACCCCTCCCGGAACAGTTGCTGGCAAAGGCAGCAGTCAAACCGGACCGGCAAAAGGAAAATGAAAGGCGCGCAGGTTCGTGAGGAACGCTCAACCCTCTCGCTAACCCCCTCCCGCAAGCGGGAGAGGAATTCGGGGGAGGGGGGCAGTAGGGCGCAATAAGCGAAGCGCATTGCGCCGTATGAAAATTTCCTTTATCGCAGCTTTCGTTAGGAGGATACCTGCGAACGGCCTTGAATTACGCCGGGATTTCATCGGTCATCGGGTGTTTCTTTATCCTCGGTATTGATCCACCATAGAAAGACAACAATTCCCAAGACGAGTCCTAAGCCCAGGATGGCCTTTACAAATTCCTTCACAAACCACAACAGCATCGATTCGTATAAATCCAATTTCATCCTCTTCAAAGGAAGGACTTACTTCCGGGACCACCACCACAGCAGAAGCGACAGGACCAGCGATACCAGCAGGCCCGTGGTGATGGGAAAGTAAAGTCTGAAATTCTCGCGCTCGACAATGATATCTCCCGGCAGCCGCCCGAACGGCAGTCTCGATAGCCAGGGCCAGACGAGTCCCGCTACCAGGAATATAACACCGATCAGTACGAGCGCACGTTGCATGAATTAACTCGCGATTTTTCAATCCCGGTGGGTCGTCTTTCCCGCAAAAGCGGAATCCAGGAGCGTCGGTCCATTGACGACCGGTTTTATAGTCTAGCAGCCTGTCGGACCTAAAGGAAATCGGCTACAAAAGCATCTGGCCGGTCCATATTTCGCCGCTTTTTTGACCAATAGAACAACTATTGGCCTGCAAAATCGTCAAAACCTGTTCTCGCCCAGCCACTTTTTCGCTTCGATTCTTCAAGTCCGACAGGCTGCTAGACATTTTCCTCGGCGCAGATCAACTCGTCTGCTCTACCCCATCCTGAATCCACTTCTGCTCTTTGTCACGCCGGCCTGTTGCGCAGAGAGACTTCGAGCTGACCCTTTGCGATGACGAGATCGTCCTCTGCCTGCCTTATTTTTGCCCGATGTGACGCGATTTCCGACTTGAGCGCCTCTGCATCATCCGCCGGAGCGCCTGGTATCGCCGCATGCTTTTCCTCGATTAACTGTTTTCGTTGCGCTATCTCCATTTCCAGCCCTGCAATCTTGCTCCTCTGCTCGGCGATTTTTGCTTCCAGGGCCTCTTTTGCTTGCCGTTGCTTATTGCGTTGTTCCAGCTCGGGAGAAATGTTGGCGCTTACCAGGGCTTTTGCGCGATCTCCGGTATCTTTCAGCATTTCACCGAGGTCGATCGAGGGATAGATCAACGTGTCAAAGAACTTGCTCTGCTCGTCCTGTACGATCGCCCGGGCTTCCACGATGGCAGTGCGAGCCTCGCTCAAAAAGTCATCCTTGAGCGTGTGGGCCGCGCCCGGGTTTCCCGCCGCATCCTGCGTAGCCTTGTCCTTCCACTTGTCCTCAAAAGCATAGAGTTTCGTCTTCAGGTCGGATTCTGCCTTCCAGAAATTCCCGATGACTTTCCTCTTGTCCAGCCACGAGGAAAGAGATTTATGAACGGCCATCAGCCCGGTCAATAAAGCGGTGACCTGGGCGGTAATGTTTCCCGTCCCGGCAGAAGCCTCGCCGATATGGAAAATTATCAGCGGAATAGCCATGAGGAGAATGAGACTAATGCCCGTGAACAGGATCCGCCACCTGTTTTCCCTGTCTCGCAGTTCGTTGTACCGGGAAATGGTTTTATGGTAACTCAGGATAAAGTTAACGAGC
>DASVYI010000267.1:0-2905 GCA_036392275.1 Nitrosospira sp.
CACGGGCCGAATTTGAACTTGCTTGGCTGGCGCGAGCCCGGCATCTATGGAACGGTTGGTTTTGACGAAATCAACCGGCGGATGAATCAGGTCGCGCAAGAGAACCAGGTCGAATTAAGAATATTCCAGTCGAACGGCGAGGGCGCGCTGGTCGATGCGATTCAAGATGCGCGCAACTGGGCGGATGGCATCTTGATCAATCCGGGTGCCTACTCGCATTACTCGATTGCGCTGCGCGATGCGCTATCAGCCGTCAAATTGCCGACGATCGAAGTCCATTTGTCGAATATTCATGCCCGCGAAGAGTTTCGGCACAAGCTCGTCCTGACGCCCGTTTGCGTGGGGATGATCTGCGGCCTGGGATGGCGCAGCTATTTGTACGGCCTACAAGCCCTGATTGCTCACCTTCAAGAGCACGCGGAACGAGACGCGCCCAAGGCGTAGAGGAAAAGTAGAATTTGCGCGGCTAATCGGGTCTGCCGCAAGAACGGTCGCGCCGCATCGTATGCGGGATCATCGTCAATCGGGGTCGGTTGCGCTGATGAACCGAGTCATGCTCTTGACGAAATCTTGCGGGGTGCCAAAATCAAAGCGTTGGGCATCCCGCATTTCTAGCGCACAATACCCTTCGCGCTGTCTCTGCAATTCCTGGGCATAGGTGAGCTGTATCTCGCCCTTTTGCCGGATATCTCGGGCAATCATTTCTTCGAGAACATCATAGATCGAGGGCGCGAGGACGTGCATCCCAAACCAACCCAGGAATTCATCCTGGCCTAAACCGTCAACCCGCAGCCGGTCTCGGGCCAACTCGACAGAGGGTTTCTCGACGATGAAAGAAACGTCGATAAGATCAGGCCGCTCTGGAAATCTCTTGCCCGCAATGGTTCCGTATCCGCCCAGGTCGCCCGCGGCGATGCGATTGACTGCGGACACGGAGCGGCCGTGGCACAATTCATACGCCTGCATTAATTCAAGCTGACAAAGGCCGTGGCGGCCTCGAAAGAGGTGATCTCCCAGGCAGAGCAATATCGGCTCGCCGCCGGCGAACGCTTTGCTCTGGTAAACCGCGTGGCCGTACCCTTCCTGTGTGACTTGCTCGGCAAAGGTGATATAGTCCAGCGCCGCCCGCATTTTCTCTGCTTCACGCAGGAGAAGTGGATTTTCCTCCAGGCGCTGCATATAGTCGGGCCCCGGGCCCTGGAAATAATCCACAACCGGCTGTTCTTCTCCAGGCCTGACAATGATGCAGATTCGTTCAATCCCCGCGTCGACCAGATCGATAATCTGATAGTGAAGCAGGGGTCGCGCAATTCCGTCAGGCCCTACGATTGGAAAGAGCTCCTTTTTGCAGGCGTGTGAAGCGGGGAAAAATCGCGTCCCCAGCCCTGCGATCGGAACAACGGCTTTGTTGACCCTCATATTGAACGAGACCACCCGGTCGGACCAAAAGTATAGCGATAGGTGCCATATTCGATTGCACCGGGCGAAGTCCCTTCAAAAATATCCGGCTCCAGGCCTGTCAAACGATGGTATTCCCTTGCAATGGTTGGGATTTCTCTCCCCAGCGCTTCCTGACTGCCAAAAACGGCAACGGTCCCACCGGAGCCGCCCCCGGTCACTTTGGCCCCATAGAGTCCTTTCTCGGGCCCGCGGGCGCGGACGGCGTCTACAATAAAATCGACTTCAGGCGCCGAGAGGAGACAATTGTCCCGGTAGCTATTGTGAGACGCATACATCAGGTCGCCCGCGGCAATACAAGCGCCTTCCGTATCAGACCCGTCCGAGGCCCCTTGCAAGCAGTCAATGAATTTCAATACCCGTTCATTCTCATACACTGGATGCGCGGTGGGACCTAGAACGCGATAGAGCGCATCCGGCTGAATCCTGGTAATCGGATCATCGTGCGATTGATAGGCCGCGAGGAATTCGGAGCCGACCATCGTTTGGGGTAGTACATCTCGATAGTACTTTTCGAATGACTCGACCGTGAGTTCGGTCAAGTACCGGAGCGGGGTTTCTCCGTTTCGAGCGCGCAGGTGATTGATAATGCGTTTTCCCATGAACGCTCCCACCCGCACATCGCTATAAGCTGCACCCGCTACGGAATGCTTCACCATCGAGTTGATACCGACAAACGCGGTTCCGGGTGGGATTTCAACTTCGCCCATAATCTGACCGGGGCGACACAGGATATGCGTCAGCCTCCCTTGGCGCCCGCTCGTTACGGTGATTTGATCCATGATTCCACATGGCGCACCGACCACCAGGTTCTCCGCGATCTGGCCCAATCGCGCCAGCTCTGCCCCAGAGAGCTCAAGCTGTAGATAATTCTGTAAACAGTATTGTGTTGCGATTTCGACTGCGGCGGAACTTCCAATCCCTACATTCATTGGGACACCACTGAGCAGCAGCAAGCTAAAACCAAAAGGCAGATGAACGGACTCTTCTTTTAACAAAGTAAAGATGCTCCCGCCGACATACGCCGCCCAGGAGGCTAACGGGTTCGCCCGGCAAAGGGCTTGAACCTGTTCATACGTGACAAACCCCTGTCCCGTTTCAAAATAGTCGAGCGGAATTCGAGTTTCGACGGGCAAGCTTTTGTGATGGGCTTGCATCGTGCGAATTCTCAGCGTCCGATCCGTGCGGGGCTGCAAAGCGATGATCATGCCGCGGCCCAGAACCCCTTCACAGACATTTGCACCGGAGTAGTCAGCAATTCCGCCCATCACATCCAGACGTGCGGGCACCCTGGCCACGATAATTTCAGCGCTCGTGAAAAAACTGGCAGGTCCCGTGGGATCACTGTTCGGTTTCTTGAGGAATGATTCGAATTGGAGGATTTCCATTGTATGTGATAGATTCCTGTGAGTCGTTTGTAAGCTATCTTAGCACTGCTGCACAGCAC
>DASVYI010000268.1:0-3827 GCA_036392275.1 Nitrosospira sp.
CCATCGGATGTCGAACAGGTGAAGGAAAGCGGCGCTACCGGTATCGGTTTGTTCCGCAGCGAGTTCCTGTTTCTCAATCGGGATACCTTGCCTGACGAGGATGAACAATTCGAGGCTTATCGCACCGTGGCGCGAAAAATGCGGGGCCTGCCGGTGACGATACGCACGTTCGACCTGGGAGCCGACAAGAATCTCGACAGCGCAAAGCGTGTGGCGGCCAACCCGGCACTGGGATTGCGGGCCATCCGCCTGTGCCTTGCCGAGCCACAAATGTTCAATACCCAGTTGCGAGCCATTCTGCGCGCCTCGCGCTATGGCCAGGTTCGAATTCTGGTGCCGATGCTTTCCAGTGTCCCGGAAATCACGCAAACACTACATTTGATCGAAAATGCCAAACAGAGCCTGCGCCAGGAAAAAATTCCCTTCGACGAGAACATACAGATTGGCGGCATGGTGGAGATACCGGCAGCGGCGCTATCCCTGGAAATTTTCATGCGCAAGCTGGATTTTCTGTCGATCGGCACCAACGATCTGATTCAGTACACGCTCGCGATAGACCGCGCCGACGATTCCGTCGCACATCTGTACGACTCATTGCACCCGGCAGTTCTGCGGCTGGTCGCACATATCATCCACAGTGCCAATCGAACGGGTGTACCCGTGGCAGTTTGCGGCGAAATTGCCGGTGACATACTGTTTACCCGGTTGCTGCTGGGTTTCGGGTTGCGCGAGTTCTCCATGCATCCGGCGCAACTGCTGACGGTGAAGCGCGAAGTATTGCGGAGCAGCCTGCCCGATATCATGCCGGTCACGCGAAAAATTCTCAAAGCGGATGATCCCGACAGGATCCATGCTTTGCTGGCGAAGCTCAATGGCTGATTTTTCTGACTCCTCCCCGGCGGGAGTGGCTTCGCCGATGGAATATCGCGCGGCGGACAGTTGGAACCAGGCGGAGGTAATCAACCGGTCAGTTCAGGTTGGATTTTCAGGGGCGTATTTGAATATAATCACCAGTCACGAGTCGCGCCGGCGATCCGGCCACCCCTATCGCTGCCATAGGTGTTTCCCGACATATGCACGGAATCAATATCGAACTCCATTCCGCCGGATGTTTTCGTGCGAACGTGCCCCTATCGGCACCCGGTTCGACCGTACGTTGTGCCTGGATACCGCTTTAGGCTAATGCAAGATTTCAGTTCCCTCGGCATCGTCACGCCACAAGTTGCGCGCTTCGACGCACCTCTGCATCTGAAAAGCGGCGCGGTGATCGACGGCTACGAGCTGGTCTATGAAACCTACGGCGAACTCAACGCGGCCAAGTCCAATGCGGTGCTCATTTGTCATGCACTGTCAGGCAATCATCACCTCGCCGGATATTACGACGATACTCCGAAGAGTGCGGGCTGGTGGAACAATATGATCGGTCCCGGAAAATCGATCGATACGAAAAAGTTTTTTGTGGTGGGGGTCAATAACCTTGGTGGCTGCCATGGATCAACCGGGCCCGCAAGCATGAATCCCAGGACGGGTAAATGTCATGGCGCGGGCTTCCCGGTGGTGACCGTGGAAGACTGGGTCAAGACGCAGGCGCGGCTGGCAGACCACCTCGGGATCGATCAGTTCGCTGCGGTGGCGGGCGGAAGTCTTGGCGGCATGCAGGCAATGCAATGGACGCTCGATTTTCCCGAACGGGTGCGGCATGCGCTGGTCATCGCCGCTGCGGCCAAATTGACCGCGCAGAATATCGCATTCAACGACGTCGCGCGCCAGGCCATCATCACCGATCCGGATTTTCACGGTGGAGATTACTATTCGCATGGCGTGGTGCCGCGGCGGGGATTGCGCCTCGCACGCATGCTGGGGCACATCACTTATTTATCGGATGACGCCATGGCCGCGAAATTCGGACGGGAGCTGCGCAACGGAGCGCTCGCATTCGGTTTCGACGTCGAGTTCGAAATCGAATCCTACCTGCGCTACCAGGGGGACAAATTCGCGGACCTGTTCGACGCCAATACCTATTTGCTGATGACCAAGGCGCTGGATTATTTTGATCCCGCATTTTCGCACGGCAACGATCTGAGTGCCGCATTCCGCGCGGCCAAGGCGAATTTCCTGGTGCTGTCGTTCACGACCGACTGGCGTTTTTCACCCGAGCGCTCGCGCGCCATCGTCAGAGCGTTGCTGGATAACGAGCTGAATGTGAGTTATGCGGAAATCACGTCCAGCCATGGACATGATTCCTTCCTGATGGAGGATCGCCATTATCACAAGCTGGTGCGGGCTTACATGGACAACATCGTGATATGAAGATATCCGCTCTATTCGCTCCCCGCACCGTTGACTCACCGGCCGGGCAAATAGCCGGGGCGCCGCCTTCGATACCGTTGCGCCTTCATCATGATGGCCATGAGCTTGCGCCAGCGCATTGCGGTACAGGTAACGAGTCACGGGACATCGACGCATTGGCATGACTATCCCATCCAACGTTTCCCGGCCCGATTTCGCGGTGATCGCCGCATGGGTGAAGCCAGGCGCAAAAGTGCTCGATCTTGGCTGCGGTGATGGTTCGCTGCTGGGTTTTTTGCGCGATTCGAGGGATATCCGGGGCTATGGGGTAGAAATCGATGATGCCAACGTACTGGCGTGTTTCAATAACGGCGTAAACGTCATTCAGAGCGATCTGGAATCGGGACTGCAAAGTTTTGAATCCGCATCGTTCGATTACGTGGTGCTGTCACAAACCCTGCAGGCGGTGAAAAATACGGAAAGAATCGTCAAGGAAATGCTGCGTGTGAGTAGCGAGGGTATTGTGTCCTTCCCGAATTTCGGTTACTGGAAAAACCGCCTGCAGGTCATGTCCGGCCATATGCCGGTCTCGGAAACGCTGCCCTACCAGTGGTTCGATACCCCCAACATCCACAACTGTACGCTGGGCGATTTTGAAGAATTCTGCCATCAGCACGGCGCACGTATTCTCGAACGCAGGGTGATGAATGGCGATCACTCAGTCACTTTTATGCCTAATCTGCTGGGTATGCTTGCTTTTTATCGGTTTGAACAGCAGAAGTGATGGGTCGGGGTTATTGTGGGTCTCGCGGCGAGCACAAATGAGTTCAATTGTTTTCTCCACACCAAGCATGGTCGGGACTACGAGCATTTTGCTCTCAAAATTTTGCTGTGCAGTCGAATCGAGCATGAACGTGTTCTTATCTTATTTTGAATAGATGACATGATGGACTCAAGTAAGAATCAGCCCGCTTTCTCAAACTTCGCCCGCCCAGCCAGCCATACCAAAATTAGTACCGGCAGACCAAGTAATGCAGTGCCGGTAAAAAAGCTGGCATAACCATAAGCATCGACGAATTCCCCGCTGAACCCCGCGATGAGTTTTGGAAGCAGCAGCATGACTGAACTGAACAGCGCATATTGCGTGGCGGAATAGGCCGAGTTCGTCAGTCCGGATAGGTAGGCGATGAAGGCGGAAGAAGCGATGCCGGCGGACAGGTTGTCGGCGGAAATGGTGAATATCAGTCCAGTCAGGTCGTGTCCGCGTCCGGTCAACCAGACGAACAGCAGATTGGTCGCGGCAGACAGGACCGCTCCCAGAAACAGCGTGCGCATGATGCCCAGTTTTGCGGTGAGTACCCCGCCTATGGTTGCGCCGGCGATCGTCATAATGACCCCATAGACCTTCGAGACTGTCGCCACTTCGTCCTTGGTGTAACCCATGTCCACATAAAAGGGGTTGCTCATCACACCCATCACCACATCCGAAATGCGATAAAGCGCGATTAGCGCAAGAATCAGCAAAGCTTGTCCACCAT
>DASVYI010000269.1:0-3784 GCA_036392275.1 Nitrosospira sp.
TTCCGCATACCGACGCAACGAAGGATTTCGGCTTCGCGCCGAGACCATTTTTGCCTGCCTTTGTCCAGCAAGAAGAGCTGCGGAAATGAGCGGGCAATGAAGCACGAGGCATCTGTAGAAACAGCGGGGAATTCCTGCAAACCAACCATTGCTGAAGACGAGATCGAGATAAAAGCAATTCGTGCGCAGGGTTCCGGCGGGCAGAATGTAAATAAAGTCTCAAGTGCCATTCATTTGCGCTTCGATATCAGGGCTTCGTCCCTGCCCGGCAGTTATAAAGAACGCTTATTGAAGCTGCACGATCACCGGATCACCAGGGAAGGCATTATCGTTATCAAGGCGCAACAGTACCGCACCCAGGACAAGAACCGGGCGGATGCACTGAGACGGTTATATGAACTCATCAATAGCATAGCCGAGCCGCCGCGGGAACGGAAACCGACCAAACCGACGCTTTATTCGCAGAGGAAGCGTCTCGATAGCAAGACGCAAAGAGGTCAGCTCAAAATCATGCGGAAAAAATTGCCGGGCAGAATGGAAAAAACTCAATAAGCCTTCGAGGTAAGCCCTATGCGCGGCTCAGCCTGGATTCACCGGACTGCTCCAGACTTGCGGATCGTTGCATGGTGTTTTCCGGAACCGGCGCGTTTTTCGCATTCGGGAAAATGACGGAAAAAGTCGTTCCCACACCCTGTTCGCTCGAAACCTTGATGTGCAGCTTATTGTTCTCGGCAACGGTTTTCACGATCGACAAGCCTATTCCGCTCGATGTCCTGTTGTGCAGGGCGGCCCGGGGAGTGTAAAAATACTCGTCGAAGATGTGCGGCAGGTCTTTATCCCCAATCCCGATCCCATGATCGACAACCGTTACCATGGCGGGTGAGCCTTGTTTGCCGGGAACAGCCGAAATCTCCACCGATGCGCCATTGTATGAGTAGGCGATTGCGTTCGAAATGATGTTCTCGAAGAGTATCTCAAACTGGCTGGGAATGCCTTCGACAATAAAATCCTCGATCGAGGTCCCGAGAGTGATGTGCCGCGAACTCGCGATCGGTCTCAATTTATCGACACACTTGCGGATAACCGATTCCACGCCGACGTGCTCCAGATTACCGGGATCCCGGGCCGCGGCTTTCAGCCGTTCGAGCTTGAGCACGTCCAGAATCAGCCCCGCCATGCCCGACGCGCGGTTATCGATTTTCAGGAGCACTTCTTTGATTTCAGGCGGCGCCTCTCCGCAATAATTTCCTTTTATCAAATTGATCTTGCTGCGGATGGCATCGAGTGGAGCCTTGAGCTGATGTGTCATCAGTACCGCGTACCGGTCTTTCTCCACTTGCGCCCGGCTGATCTGCTCGTAAGCATCCAGAAGATGGCGCTCGTTGGCGCGTACGACAATGGAAAGACGCGAAACGACGTACCAGACGACGAAAAATAGTACGTCAAGCGTAGTCATCCATAAAAGAATGTCGATTTTGAGTGAGTGGAGCGCGGACCCATCGGGCGATATCAGTACGGATTGATGCGCCAGAAAAAGCAGGGGATTCTCGATCAGCAGCACGATCCCATACATTGCACAAACCAGTCCCGTGACGATGAGGCTTTCCATCGTCGAGAAAAAGATACAGGACAAGGCGATGTGCAGCACATAAAAAAACGGCGCGGGCGTAGCGATGCTGCCAATGAAGTGCACGACAACCGACAGGCACAGGAGATCGACGATAATTTGCGCCCAGATATTTATCGACGGCGAGTTATACCGGGTTTGCGGCCGGAAATCCAAAGCATAGATATAGAGAATATTCGCGATGCACAATAGCGCCGTTACGGCAACCGGCCATCCCTGCTGGTGAGTGATGCCGATTTTTGTAAGGGTGTCTGAAGCGATGAGGGCGAAGATTTGAAACAGCAGAAGAATGCCAATGACAGCCCAGCGAAAAATTATGAACCAATGGGCATTGCCGATAAGTACCTGGTCACTGAGCTTGGAACCGGTCAGCCCCATGCCGGGGAAGGCAAAGCGGTCCCTGGATGCGTTCCAGGAAAATTCGGCAATGCCCATGGTTAAATTACCCGAGAAGCTGCTGCCATCTGTGCCTTAGGCCCCAGAACCATCGAGGCGGCTTCGGATAATCGATAAAAGACTGACGGGCTCGACCGGTTTTTCCACGATCAGGATCCACTCATCCGATAGACCGGTGAAATAAGGGCGGATCTCTTGACCCAGAGAAGTCATGAAGATCATATGAAGCCCAGGGAACTGCTCCCGAAGCTCCATATACGCCTCCAGCCCTGCATCCATCGTCTCCACCATTACGTCGAGTATTGCCAGATCGGGCGGGCTCGATGAGTTCCGCAGCGAGACCATAAAATCATTCATCGTCTGATAGCTGTCGACAGCGTACCCATTGGCATCCAATATGCGCTTGACGGTATCCCGAATATCGGGATCGTCATCGACGTGCGCAATTCGCCGCGTCGTATCGCCTTCTTTTTCCAGTATCGAGTTGGGAATCTGGCCCGGCAGCTTGGCTGACTCCAGGTGGGAGGGTGTGACGGGTGTATGCATTTTGTTCCTCCATTTCCTGTCTAGTTATAGATAATATAGATAAATTACCCTGTTCATTAAAGGGAAATATAGCACAGAATTACCCTGTTGACAGCAGGGTAATACAGCACATGTGAAGAAACTGTCAGGCGTGTATGGAAAATTTGTGAAAAAAACCTGGGTGGCAAGGTAGAGTCAAGCAATCTTGACTTACAGCATTTAATCGAGCCGGGTAGGAGGCTGGACAGGCGAGGGCCTGTCAGCACTTATATTTTGTGCCCGCGACAGCGACAGATTTCTGCCGATGTAGGATGGGTGGAACGGAGTGAAACCCATCAAGACTCTGGGCGGAATGTGAAATCCGATGATGGGTTGCGCTTCGCTCCATCCATCCTACAGGCGGAATCCGGTGCTTGCCCAGAAAAAGAACGTTTTCAAGAAGAGACTATATTGGTTACATCAAAACACGTTTCAGCCATTCGCTGATATCGGCAAGTTCCTCGGTGCAAACGGTATGCGCCATCCGATATTCGTGCCACTCCACTATATAACCTGATTCGTCCAGTTGCCGCCTCGACGCGGCGGCGAGTATCATGGGTATGACATTGTCACCAACTCCATGGGCCATGAAAATCGGTGTTGCGCGGTTGGCAGGACTCGCTTCCGCTGCGAGAGTTTGCGGGAGCGGCAGGTATGCGGACAGCACCAGGATACCCGCGAGTTTCTCGGGATAGCGCAGACCTGCCTGGAGCGCCAGGGTGCCGCCCTGGGAAAAACCAGCAAGAACGATCTTCCCGGGCTGTATGCCACGCTGTTTTTCACGGGTTATGAGCGCCTCGACCGCCCGTTGCGATTCTTGCAGGCTTGCCCTGTTTTCGGAGGGACCCAAATTCGGGTCTGCCATATCATAGTCATACCATGCGCGCATGACCATGCCGCGATTGATACTCACTGGCCGCATGGGTGCATGCGGGAACAAGAAACGGATGCGGGTTGACGAAGGCAGTGCAAGCTCATCCACGATGGGAACGAAATCATTGCCATCCGCGCCAAGACCATGCAGCCACAGCACGGTATGGGTTGGATGCGTATCCGTTTCGATTTCGATGGCGGGCAATGGATTGGAGGAGATAGGTGTCATCGTCATTACATTATGAGGAAAAGCATAATTTTTAATCCGGCGGTTGACCGCTCATTTTTCGATTTATCACTATGATCCACAAAGATTTTTTCCGA
>DASVYI010000270.1:0-2651 GCA_036392275.1 Nitrosospira sp.
GGGGAAAGCCATGTCTCGCGAACCCAGCATCAGAGGCCAGAGGTAATTTGAAAACCCCGACAGGATCGGCAGCGCGTAGAGGAAAATCATCGTCATGCCGTGCATGGTGAAAAGCTGGTTATATTGTTCGGGGGTCAGCAATGTCTGATCGGGCCGGGCCAGCTGTATGCGTATCAGCAATGCCTCGACACCGCCTATTATCAGAAAGAGGAAAGCGGTAACGATATACCGCAGGCCGATGGCCTTATGATCCACCGTCGACAGCCAGCCGCGCCATCCGGGCTTCGATTCCCAGGTTTCAGCCAGCTTCGCTTCGATCTCCGAGCCAGCCGGCGCGCGGCCAATTTCCGGGAAACGGACCAGGTGGTCATCAGCGGGGCGTTCGGTGATATCGAGGCTAGCCATGGCTTATCCCGGGGTCCCTAGTCCAGTTTCGACAGAAATTTCGCCAATGCGGAGCTTTCCGCTTCCGACAGGTGGATGCTGGGCATGCGCGATCCCGGCTTGAGCTGTTGCGCACGGGTGACCCAATTCATCAAATGTTCCGGCGTATTGGTCAGTAGTCCGGCGGCAAGCCGGCGTCTGGAATTCAGATGGGTCAGATCGGGCGCATGAGCGCCGGCGGCCTCGGTCCCGCGAATCGCGTGACAGCCTGCGCACTGGTCCATGAACAGTTTGTATCCGGGGTCATCGGTTGATACGGAAGCGAGTGACGCTGGCCGAAGCTGAGCATCCTGCCATTTTTCGAAGTCGCGGGGGTCTTCCGCAATCACTTCGAAACCCATGCGGGCGTGGCCTGCGCCGCAATACTGCGTGCATTGTCCCGCGTAGGTTCCGGGCACATCCGCCTGAATCCATTGCTGATTCGTCAACCCCGGAATCATCTGTGTCTTTCCTGCGAGCACCGGCACCCAGAAGGCATGAATAACGTCGGCACTTTTCAATTTGACCAGAATCGGCTGGCCCGCGGGAATATGGACTTCGTTGGCGGTTACAACGCGCCGTGCCGGATCGGGATGCTCATATTCGACTTTCCACCACCAGTCGTATCCAGTAACGGTCAGCGTAACTGCCGGTGCTTCCGGCGGCTTTGCGACCGCATTCAGCACCATCATCGAATAAATCACCAGTCCGGCGAGGACGCAGGTCGAGATTCCGGTTCCGATATATATCCACCGGAGCCCCTTGCCTTCGGGGCCGATTGCGCGCGGATCGGCAGCCTGCCGTTTACGGAAGACGGCCACTATCAACAGTAGCGCGATAATGAAGAGGACAGCGGCCGAAACTCCCGCGAGCACCCAGCCAAGGTACATCGTCGGGCGGGCTGCGGGGCCATAACTGTGCAAAAAGTAATTCAGGGGCGCAGTTGGCGGTTCAGCCATGCTGGCGGCGGGAATGGTTATCAATCCTGCCAAAATTGCCGTATATCCCATATAACGATACCGGCGGCGCCGGATCGCGCAGGTATTGGCGGTCGCATGCACGCCGTCCACAGGCACTTGCTTATTACCGAGCCCGTATAGCAATTGACAAGCGCGGTAAACCGGTTTCGCGATGTCGCACAGATTGAGCAAGCCCAAACCTCCATCAAAAGACACGGAGGGGAAAATAATTTTCCTCAAAAATATCCGAAAAGGTCCAATAGCTGCGTGCTTCCGCCAATCGGGCGGCTTCGAGGCTGGTCCCGGTCGCGAATGCGGCAGCGTACTGCTCATCATGCATGGGCCGTGCGGATTGGATGAGGAATTTCATTCAGTATAGTAAAGCGGTTTGCCTCGCGCCAAGGCAAGAACCCCCTTTCAACTTTTTCTCGCAGTACACTTCGCAGTGTTCCTCACATATTCCTAACATTTACATAACAATTTATTAATATATGCTGTGTTAGTTTCCTGTTTGTTAAAACCCATGATGTCAGTAATGTCATTTATTACTTACTTATGTGTCAATTGGTAATTGGTCTTTTGGGGTCACTCTGAATGATTTATTATTGAGTGTTGTGTTTGAGAATCAGGAAGGGGAATGAATACGTGTTTCTTCCAAATGTTGATGAATTCCGATTTTTTAATTTCCATTAAAGGGGAAAGAAGTGCGAAAAACTGTCAGGGCAATTTTTACAGCCGCAATGCTGTCCGGTCTGGCGCTTTCAGGTCCGGCTACCGCTCAGAATGATGACCTGAGCGACTTCCAGGTGTGGGGTAATATCACTGCAACAGGGAATTGGGGGTTTATCAATTCTGCTAATCCGGCTTTAAAGAAATTTAAATGGTGGGCGGAAGGGCAGGGACGTTTTGGTGATAATGCATCACATTTTTCTCAGTCCCTGATACGCCCCGGTTTAGGCTATCAGCTTACCGATACCACCAGCATCTGGGTGGGCTATGCCTGGGCTCCCACTACGGCGCCCTTTGCCAAACAGCCATTCGATGAGCATCGGGTCTGGCAACAAGTACTGTGGAGAGACCGATTCTCGTTTGGAACAGTCCAGGCTCGCAGCCGCCTGGAAGAACGCACGGCGTCTGAACTGGGTAACGGTGTCGGCATGCGTTACCGGCAGTTGATGAAACTATCGATACCGCTCTCTTTTGCGCCGGGCTTCAGCTACGTGGTTCAGGATGAGGTTTTTGTCGCGCTCAATACTACTGACTGGATAC
>DASVYI010000271.1:0-2002 GCA_036392275.1 Nitrosospira sp.
CCCGGCGCGCATTGCATGGCTGCCAAGCGGCTCCGAAAGCCTGCACGACGGTAAATTCCGCTTAACCCTGCGCATCGGAAAGCATTAAGCAGCAACGTGGCGTAATCCTGCACCGGATTAAGCAGCGCGGGAAATTTACCCCCGATGCGCGATTACCTGGGATGGTGTTGAATCCCTCGCGAATACTGTTCCGCAGGCGTTGCATGAAGTTGCGTTTGACGTATGATATAAAACAGAAAAGCATAGATATTGCAATAACCTAAATGAAATATTAACGCCGTGAATGTCAAACGGCTGGAACCGGCATACGGGTGCGGTCGTTGTTACTTTTAAAGGGGATTGTTCGGGGCATGGGAAAAATATCCATAAATCAATCCGGGATGCCGGGGTGGCTGCGCGGCAGTGAAATGGGCGAGATGATTTTTATCCACGATTGGAAGGAATCCGGCCTGGACCCTGTCGACGCATGGCCTGCCCACCTCCAGCTCGCGGTCAACATTGTGCTGCTGCTGCCATCGGCCGCGATACTGCTGTGGGGACCGGACTTGATCCAGCTATACAACGACCGCTTTCGCGATCTGATGGGTGGCAAGCACCCCAAGGGGCTCGGCCAGGCAGTAAGCGAATGCTGGCCGGAAGCGTGGGATTTTGTACGCCCTGTTTGCGAAGCCGTGATGCAGCGGGGCGAATCGCTGACATTCGACGAACAGCGGCTGATCCTGAATCGTAATGGAGGTCCGGAGGAATCGTTCTTCAAGCTTACTTACAGTCCCATTCCGGGAGGCATGCCCAGCGAAACGGGGTCCATGTTGAGGCCCGGAGGAGTGCTCGTGACAGTAACCGAGACCACTGAACTGGTGCGCGCACGAGAGAAAGAGGCGGAGCGAATCCAGCTCAAAGAAACGTTGCAAGCGAATCGGATTCGGCTACTGGAAGAAGCATTTCGCGCCGCACCCTCTTTTCTGCATGTGCTTCGCGGTCCCGAATTCATCTTTGAATTTGCCAATGATGCCTACTATCAGCTCGTCGGTCACCGGGAGCTGATTGGTCTTCCGGCTTTCGAGGCGATCCCTGAATCCGCGCAAGGCGGTTATCAGGAGCGGCTCCTCCAGGTTATGGCGACTGGAAAGCCTTTCATGGGGTTCGAGCTCCCGATGACATTGGCGCGCGCCCCCGGCCAATCGCCCGAGGAACATTTTATCGATCTTGTTTATTTGCCCTTATTTGATGAAGATGGTATCTGCCAGCGCGTTCTGGGCCACGGCATCGATGTGACCGCGCATGTACAAAAGCGTAGAAAAGCCGAGGAGGCGCTGCGTGAGAGCGAAGAGCGTTTCCGTCAGGCGCTCGAGATCGACACAGTGGGCATCATTTTCTTCAATGGGCAGGGTGAGATTACGGAACTTAACGATGCCTTTCTAAAAATGAGCGGTTTCAGCCGGGAGGACAGCAGGGCGGGTCTATTGCCTTGGCAGGGACGAACGCAGCCGGAATGGAGGGAAATTTTCTTGCGGACAGCCGGGGAATTTGAAGCCACAGGCCGGATCATTCCTTATGAACACGAATTTCTTCGCAAAGATGGCTCTCGCTGGTGGGCGTTGTTTTCCGCAAAGCAACTTGCCGCGAAAGAGGGCGTGGGCTACGTTATCGACATCACCAAACGAAAGCATGCCGAACGGAGCGCGCTCGAGAGTGAGGCCAGATTCCGGGCAATGTCCGAAGCATCTCCTGCCCTGACCTGGCAAGTGGATCAGGAAGGCAATGTCGTCTATCTCAATCAACGCTACCTGGATATGGTCGGGATGACTTCCGAGGAACTGATGCCCGCCGGCTGGCGTTCGATACTTCACCCTGATGATGCGCCAGCTTACGTGGCGGCGTTTGAGCAGGCATTGCGCGATCGCTCACACTTTAGGCATCGCGTCCGGATCAGGACTGCAAAAGGCGAATGGCACTGGCTGAAATCCTATGCGATGCCATGGTATACCACCGCTGGCGAATA
>DASVYI010000272.1:0-3080 GCA_036392275.1 Nitrosospira sp.
CTGTAGCTCGCAGTCACGTTACCTGCAATGCTACCATATCCGGGCAAAAATTCGAACGGAACAATTATTGACGTTCGCAACCAGTCCCCCGTGGATCAGTTCCCATCGTTTGCTCCCTCGAGGATTGGCTGAGTTCCGATACAGGTAGCAAGCAAATCCCGCATGCGCTGCCAGTGCGAGCCTTCCCAGAATACGCGATGGCAGTTGTCGCACGTGCTAAATTTTTCAAAGCGCTCACGCACCGATTGGGGTAAACGTTCCAGTACTTTTGCCTTTTCTATAGCGTGTAAGGGGGTGTTGCATTCCAGGCATAACGTGAACGGGCGCGCGCCGCGCGCAAGGTCCAGCCGGTCGAATATTTCGCAGAATTGTTCGGATGGTTTCAGCGCATGCACATAGCACCCATGTGTGATGGCGCGGCGCTTGAGTAGTTCCCGGTCGCGCGTGAGCACGATACGCCCGTCGCGCACGACGATCGCCTCAATTTCGTTGTCATGAAAGTTGTTGTCGTAGAGTGTATCGAAGCCGGCCATGCGCAACAGGTGCGCAAGACCGCCCATATGGGCATCTGCGATAAAGCGGATCACGCGCAAGGGGTGTTCGCGTACGCGCAGCGCGGGCGTGACATCGAGCATCTCGAATTTGGGAAAGACAGCCACGCGGTCGCCTTCCTCCAGCAGCCGGTCAAACCCCACTGATTCGCCATTGACCAGGATCAGCTCGACCTCGGTATGGGGCACACCGAGCGCTTCGATCATGTGCTTGGTCGTTGCCGCACGGGCGCACGGGCTTGCGAATTCAAGCTTGCGGCGTTCAGGCGGCAGAAAGTCGTTCAGCTCCTCATAAAAGCGGAATGTGGCGGTAACCATGGGAACCGATACAGATAATATGCACTATGGTATAAGCAACGCGCAATGGATATCAAATAAGCCTGAACCAACTTGAAATCAGTCCTCCGCGGCAGAGGAGCAACCGGCGTCTGGATCAGCACTGGCTCGCTGAAACCTCGTTTGAGCTCGGGCCGCCCACCCAGGCATTGTAATAGGTGTAGGCATGCTTCTCGAACGGGTTGCCGCAGCCGCGGTTATCGAGTGCGTTCCACTCGCCACCGGTCGCTGCGGCAAAAATCGAGCCGAACGTGATATAGGTCACGTAAAAGCCGAATTCACCCAGGGCGGCAATGGTACGTGTGTGATATGCCTCATGCATGGCAAGGTCGTCGCGCACATTCCCGTTCGAATCGAAATTGCCGCTTTGCGTATATACAATTGCACCGAGGGTCAACGCGCCAGTGCCCGCCCCGGTTTCCACGAACAGCGCACCTCTGCGGAAATCGACGCGCTTGCCGGAGGCTGCCAGGCCCGCCACGACGAACAGCCCGATAATCGTGAATATGGGCGATTTGATCAGCTTGATAGCCCAGCTAAATGCCCAGGCTACCCCGCTGTCCGATTGGTCCATCTAAGGTGTGAACAGCCCTAAGACGGAAGCGCCCAATGTAATAATGGCGGCGGCGAGCGCAGCCGTACCCGCCGCCACGCCTGCCCAGATGAGGATGCCGTACCAGAACAGTACGGTCAGCACCGCTCCGATGGCCCCGCCTACAATCCACAGCAACCATTCATCCCACGTTCGCGCGCCATTGACGCCGGCGCCAATCGCACCAATGATCGCGCCAACGATTGCCGCGACGATTATTGCAATGAGTATCGGCGCAATCTCTCCGGTTGGGTCGGTGAAGTTGACCGGGTTGCAGTAGGCGTATACATAGAGATTGGCCGCGGCGAGCAGCGGAGGTATCTTGTCCTGATTGATAAGGAGATAGGGATCGCAGGTCAGGAAACGGCCAAGCGAAGGCCGATAGTGGCGGGCACCCAAAAGCACCAGCTCCAGTCCATCCGAAAAGCGCCCGCCCTGAAAGGTAAATGCCGGCTGGATGACCATCGAAATAAACAGCCGGCCATAAGGCGTGTATTCATCGTGCCCGGCGAAAGCGCCGGTGCGCCCATTGGATACGACATTGACATTTCCGAGCCGGTCGAAATGGTGGATCAGGGGATCGCCGGAGGCAGGCACGATGGCGAGCCGGCGATCCTCGTCGAATACGACCCGGGAAGCCACGCCGTCGTCGATCAGGTAAAGGCCTTCGATTTCCACGCGCGTGTGCGTGGTGCCGTTGGCCGTCGTCCGCGACAATATCCGGCGGTCGTTATGATCGTACGTGTATTCCACCACTGAGCCGTCCGGCCGGTCCACGCGAATCAGGCGATGGCGGCTGTCGTAGCGCAGCGTGCCCATTTCGGGATCACGGGTCAGGTTTCCGGAACTGTCGTAATCGTATTCCGGCCCTGCGGAAGTCAGGCGCCGCACCAGCCGGTTCGGCGCGTTGGTATCCCCCAGGGCGTTCCGGTATTCGAAGCGCGTGTCGATTTCGCCGTTGCGCAGGAGATTGCCCAATGCATCATATTCGTATGTAAAATCGAAGCCGGCGACGTTTCCGCTCGCATGGGTCAGGCGGTTACGGTTGTCGTAGGCGTAGACCTGATTGAGGCGCACCTTGCCGGGTACAGTCGATAGATCGTCCATCTGTTTTACCTGCCCGACGGAATCCAGGTCGTACACCAGATGCTGGTAGCGTTGGCCGCTACCCATCTGCTCGGTGACAAGTTCCTTGATCAGATAATCGCCGGGGGTATAGCGGCGCCTGGTCTCCAGCCCGCTGGCGAAGGCGATGCGCTCGCGCAAACCGGTGGGACCGTAATCGATTGCGTCGATATAACCGGGTATCGACTGCAGCATGCCGGTAGGCGCGAAGTGATACGCCACGCTGCTGTCATCGGGGTAAGTAACGCGTGTTACTTTCCGCTGGGCGTTGTACTCGAAGCGGGTGACGAAGGTGCCGGGCATGCCCTCGACTCGGCGCGCAATGCTGCTCGCCAGGCCTTCGGGGGTGTACCCGTACTCGGCGCTGCCAAAATCCCCGCTGACCCGGGCCAGCCTGCCTCCCAGATTGGTTCCCGCGCCGGTATCGTACTCGTAGCGTTCCAGCACTGCCTGGGTTGTGCCGTCGCGCAACTCGG
>DASVYI010000273.1:0-6728 GCA_036392275.1 Nitrosospira sp.
TTCCATCTTAACATACCAATCATCCCCCACCCCTTTCGCCATCCACAGGCTATGATCGCGGCGGCGGCCGCTCGGTAATCGCACTGCTCCCGTACCCGCCGACGGGTCAGAATCCTCGACATTCTTTTATCCTGCATCGATAATGGCGTAACGGAACCAGCGGATCTCGGGAGCGATTCCATGGCGGCAGCGTACGGGGGTTCGGGGGTACAGGGGATCCGGGGATAAGGGCATCCATATTCTTCGGTCAAATCGGGGAAAATATGGATGGACCTGACGATGGATCTGACAATTCGGCGGGACATATTATCCCGGTCATGGTGAAATTCATTTTTTCCGTGTATGGCGCGATGCTTCTGGCGGGCTGCGCTGGGGTCGAGACCCGCCCGGTCGCAACCCAGGACGCAACGCCAGACCACACCCTGACCAACTGCCGCGCCTTGTTTGAGGAAATCGATGACGCCGTTGACCGTGCGGGAGTACGGGACCATGGTCCATTCCGGGTCCCGGGTTTTCCGTACCTTCGCACGACACGTCTGCTCGCCTCTTTCCATGACGAGATATCCGAACCGGCGCGTTGGTCGGCGTGGATTGGTCATATGGCCAACCTCGATGCCCAGGCGCGGACGCTGGAATTGCGCAACCTGAATCGGATTCGTCCGGCCGCAGGCCGTAGTGGAGGCAGCCTGCGCGATGAACTCAACGGCTGCCGCGACCGTCTCGCCGCCGCCGAGCTCATCCATCCGCGGCAGCGCGCCCGGCTGCGCGCTGCTGTCCGCGTCCCGGACGACTACGTGACCTGGTGGAGAGCACTTGGCCTCTATCCGCTCACTGCGCCGATTGTTGAAGCCAGAATATCCGCATGGCACGATGTCACCCACGCGACTTTCGCCACACCTTTGGTCGCACTGCCGGTCGAGGGCAGTCTGGAGCGTTGGACGGCAATGCCCGTCGCATCGATTGTGTCACCCGGCAAGCGGCCTGCTGCCCGGCAGATGAGTGAAATTCTGCGCCGCTCACGCGATCCGCTCGGGATCCCGCTGCCGGCGAATGCCGACCTTCACCGCCTTTTTGACGCATTTTCCCCGGTTTGGGAGGTTGATGTGGCGGATGACAACGATCGCATCGGTATGCCACGATGGGAAAATGCACGAAACGGACCGGTTGTCGACATAACCCACCCGACGCTCTACCGCAAGGTTTCGCATACCCGCTTCGGTGGTCAGGTGCTGCTGCAGCTCAATTACATCGTCTGGTTCCCGGCCCGGCCGGGCAACGATATCTACGCCGGACAACTTGACGGCATCAACTGGCGGGTAACGCTGGGGCCGGACGGGGAACCGTGGCTCTACGACGTCATCCATAACTGCGGCTGCTATCATAAGTTTTTCCCGAGCCATCGGCTGCGGCTGCGCAAGGACCTGCTCGCCGTCTACTTCGAACCGCCGCTGCTGCCTCAACCGGCGCCTGAAGGGTCTGAACGATCACCGGGGCCGGGGCCGGGACCGCAACAGCCGCTGGTGCTGCGTATAGCGCACCGTACGCATTTCATCCAACGCCTCTACCACGATGAAACGCGGTCCGCACCCGCTCAAATGGCACAGCCAGCGCAGCCGATGGCATGGGAAGAGTATGATGCGCTGCGTTCCCTGCCCGCAGGCGGAGAATATCGCGACCTGTTCGGCGAGCACGGGCTGATTGCGGGAACCGAGCGTGCCGAGCGGTTTCTCCTATGGCCCATGGGCATCCGCTCGCCCGGCGCCATGCGGCAATGGGGACGTCATGCCACCGCTTTTGTCGGGCGCCGGCATTTCGACGATGCTTTTCTCCTCGAATCACTTTTCGAAAAAGTGCCATGAGCACGGCAAAGCTGGTGTGCGTCCGGGTAATGGGAGTAGTAGGGGTAATGGGGGTTATGGCATGTTTGCCGACTCTGTCGTGGGCGGATGGCGAGCATATCGATGTCGCACGCTTCTCCCGGGGTGACCTGAGCGGCTGGCGGCCGAAGGCTTTCTCCGGTGAAACCCGGTATGCGCTGAAGACCCAGAACGGGCGAACCGCCCTGCGTGCCGACAGCGATGCCGCCGCTTCAGGACTCTATCGCGAGGTAAGCGTCGATCTCGGCAAGACACCTATCCTCAACTGGACATGGCGAATCGATACCATATTGGCGGGCGCCGATGAGCGCACCCGCGCAGGCGACGATTACCCTGCGCGCGTCTATGTGGTCTTTTCGGGCGGGTTGATGTTCTGGCGCACCCGCGCCATCAACTACGTATGGTCAAACAACCAGCCCGCCGGTAGCAGCTGGCATAACGCTTTCACCGGCAACGCGCGCATGATCGCGGTGGAATCCGGACCTGACCGGGTTGGCCGGTGGGTGGAAGAGCGCCGCAACGTGCACGCCGATTACCGGCGCCTGTTCGGCGAGGAGCCCGGCCGCGTGGACGCCGTGGCGATCATGACCGATACGGATAATACCGGCACAAAGGCAGCGGCCTGGTATGGCGATATCTGGTTCAGCGCGGAATGATCGCCCGGCCGTGATCGGATCGTTTTCTGGAGAAGCCGCGGACGCATCGTCGAGACCGGGTATCTGACCAAGCGGGCCGGCTTTTTCAGCCGTTCATCCGTCGTTTCTTGAATATTGCAAACTGTCCGGGGTATAAAAATGCAAAAGAATTACTGGCTGGAGCGTTGGGAGCGGGAGGATACCGGTTTTCACCAGAACGAGGTCAACCCTTATTTGAGCCAGTACTGGCGGGAGCTGCATCTTGCCCCAAGCAGCGAGGTGTTCGTGCCGCTGTGCGGCAAGACGCGTGACATGCGCTGGCTGCGCGAACAGGGTTATCCGGTGCTGGGTGTGGAATTGAGCGCCGTCGCAGTGCAAGGGTTCTTCGAAGAAAATGGCGACACCCCGCATCATGTCATCGGCGAAAAATTCGATCGCTGGGAAGCGAATGGTGTCAGCATCCTGTGCGGCGATTTTTTTGACTTGAGCAAGGACGATCTCTCAAAAGTGAGCGCGGTGTACGACCGCGCGTCACTGGTCGCATTGCCGACGGAAATGCGCGAACGGTACGCACGTCATCTGCTGAGCATCCTGCCGCCTGCAACGCAAATCCTGCTCATCACGCTGGACTATCCGCAGACGGAAATGTTGGGGCCGCCGTTTGCGGTTTCCGAGAGCGAAGTGGTGTCGCTCTACCGCGAACATGCCGCGATACGCCTGCTGGGACGACTGGATGTGCTTGCGCAAAACCCGCGCTTTCAGGAACGCGGCCTCTCCCGGCTGCAGGAAAGCATCTTTCTGCTTACGACGCATGACTGAATCAATCCGCTTCGCGTTCCACGTTGCAACAATGCGGTGCCGCTTGCTCTTCTTCCTCTCCGCTCAGGATTTCTCCGGTCACCGGATTGGGGCGAAAGGTGGTGCAGCCCTTCAAACCCTGGTCATAGGCGAGCCGATAAAGGTTGCGGAATTCATCGAAATCAAAATGCGCCGGCACATTGATCGTCTTGGAGATCGCCTGATCGACGTAGGGTTGGATGGCGGCCTGCATACCGAGATGAGCAGTGGGCTCAAGCTGGCGGGCATTGATGAAAGACGACGGCAGGGAGCTGACGTTGCCCGCGTCGCGCCATAGCGCCACCGCGTAGTCGGTCACATGATATTCCGAATAGATTCCATCCAGCTCCAATACCCGCCGGGTGAATTCGCTGGCGAATACGGGCTCCATTCCGCTCGATACATTATTGGCGAGAAGACTGATGGTACCGGTGGGCGCGATGGCGGTGAGATGGCTGTTGCGGATACCGTATTTCGCGATGTCATTGCGGATATCGACAGGCAGCGAGCGCACGAATTCGCCGGCGAGATATTTCTCGCTGTCGAAAAAAGGAAATGATTCCTTTTCGCGGGCGATATTGACGGAAGTCCGGTAAGCAGCATGACAAATGGTCCGCATGACGGTTTGCGCCACCTGAAATGATTCCTCGCCGCCATAACGAATGTTCAGCATCATCAGCGCATCGGCCAACCCGGTAAATCCCAGACCGATGCGCCTTGAACCTCGCGCCTGCCCGGCCTGAGCCGGCAATGGAAAGCGTGAGATGTCGATGACATTATCCAGCAGCCGTACGGCGACGCTCGTAATCTCGCCGATACTCTCCAGATCGAGGTGCGACTGTCCGGTAAAAGGCTCGCGCACAAATTGCGTGAGATTGATGGAACCGAGATTGCAGGCGCCATAAGGAGGCAACGGTATCTCGGCACAGGGATTGGTTGAGTTGATCCGTTCGCAATAATACAGATTATTGAGCCGATTGATGCGATCAACGAACAGCACGCCCGGTTCGGCGTATTCATAGGTCGCGCGCATGATCTTTTCCCACAGCAAGCCGGCACGCACGCGCTTATGTACCTTACATGGCACAGCTTCATCGTAACCCGGCCAATGCCGCATCAGCACTTCGCCGCCGGTCGTGTCCTGACCGGCGGGGAACAGCAACGGCCAGTCTTCATCGTTGCGCACCGCGTCCATGAAGCCGTCGCTTACCAGAACCGAGATATTGAAATGCCGCAGTTGGGTTCGATCCTGTTTGACGGCGATGAATTCCTCTATGTCGGGATGATCGCAACGCAGCGTGCCCATCATGGCGCCACGCCGCGCTCCGGTGGAAAGAATGGTGGCGCACATGCTGTCCCAGATGCGCATGAAGGAGATGGGGCCTGAAGCTACTGCGCCAACACCGTTGGCCTGCGTGCCACGCGGGCGCAGCGTCGAGAAATCATAGCCGATACCGCCACCCTGCTGCATGGTCAGGGCGCCCTCCTTGAGCGCGTCGAAAATCCCGTTCATGGAATCCTCGATCGTGCCCATGACAAAGCAATTGAACAGGGTAACCTTGTGCCGCGTGCCTGCGCCGGCCTGGATACGGCCGCCGGGCAGGAATTTGAAATCTGCCAGGATGCCGTAAAAACGTGACTGCCAGTATTCACTGATACGCTCTCCGGCACTCAGGGCATGCGCTACACGCCGCCAGGTGTCGTCAACCGTTACATCGTGCACCACGTTACCGTCGCGGTAGCGGTATTTGGCTTCCCAGACATGCCGGGCAATAGGGGTCGTGAAATATGTTTCATCCATGGGTGTTGAGAATAGCATCAAACAAACTTGAGCCAGCTCCATCTCTCAAGAAATACCCGGTGAGGCGAGGCACACAGGTCACAGCAAATAACACAACCCCATCCGGAAACCAATATGGCATTATTACGCCAGCACTAAACAGGCAGGCCTGCCGGTAGTCCGGCGGGCAATGGCAACACTGAGAACTTGGGGAGGCGAGATATGGCGAACACCGTCGAGTTCGTATCCGAGATCGAGGATTTATCGACCGAAAAGGGTTATCAATTCACGTTTCATTGCGACAAATGCCGCAGGGGTTATACATCCAGTTACAAGGCGACACCCCTGGGTATTGCCGCCGATCTCCTGGGTACCGCTGGTGGTGTATTTGAGAACCTCGGATCAATTTTTGGAAAGAGCAAGGAAGCCGTCAAAGGGGTACAGGGTGCGTTAGGTGGTAAAACGCACAGCGATGCATACGCCGAAGCGGTGGAGGAAGTCAAACCCCAGTTCAGGCATTGTTCCCGCTGCGGCCACTGGGTGTGTACGGCCGCCTGCTGGAATGGAACCGCAGGCCTGTGTGAAGAGTGCGCACCCAACATCAAGGAAGAATTCGTTTTCAAACAGACCCACCTTACGGTCGAGCAACTCGGACAGAGGCTGAGCGAGCAGGACCTTACCAAAGACATGGATCTGACGACGCCGGCTCAGGTGATTACCTGTGCAAAATGCGGAGCCGACATCGCTGCGGGAGCGAAGTTCTGCAGCAGTTGCGGTGAACCCATCCGAAGCGCCAAAGGAGCGTTCTGCCCGGAATGTGGCGCCAGACTGAGTGGTGGAAAATTCTGCTCTTCATGCGGCAAACCGGTGCAGTGAGCGGTATCGGCAACCGCTGACGGCAAAACGCTGGGTCTGATGGACTGGCTTCCTGGTCGTTAACTTTCGCAGCAGGTCGTTCCGCAATGGACTGGATCGTACTGACCATATTCATGGAGCTCTGTGAAAGAATAGTCGAAGTATTTGGAGTCTGCGCTAATCGGGGGGTGTGAATTGGAGGATCCGGAGCTTCGAGATAAATATATCCGGGGAGATGGGGTAGATCTTCACGTTGTTACCGCCGGCAGCGGAACGCCGGTCATCCTCCTCCATGGCTTTCCCGAGAACTGGCGCTCCTGGCGGCGGCAAATCCCCGCGCTGGCGGCGGCGGGTTTCTCGGTATTGGCGCCTGATATGCGTGGCTACAGCCTCTCCGGCAGACCGGCGGAGCAGGACGCCTACAAGCTGGATCGTCTTGTGGCGGATGTTGCCGCTCTGGTAAATGCGACCGGCTGCCGCCGCGCGCATATTGCCGGACATGATTGGGGCGGAATCATTGCCTGGGCATTTGCGGAGCGGCATCCCGAATTGACGGACAAGCTCGTCATCATGAACGCGCCGCATATGAAAATCTTCCTCGAAAGGGTGAAACACCCGCGGCAGATGCTCAAGAGCTGGTACATGCTCTTCTTTCAATTGCCCCATCTGCCCGAACTTGCACTGTCAGCCGACAACTTCCGGACGATACGCAAGATGTTCCGGTCGGGCCCGGCCAGGAAGGAT
>DASVYI010000274.1:0-5618 GCA_036392275.1 Nitrosospira sp.
AAGAATGTTCTCTATGGAATTTTGCTGTTTTTCTCCTCGTATTTTTTCTTGAGGAGCACTGTCGTACAGGCGGATCCAAATCTGGAGGAAATCCAGAGACGATTCAACCAGGAAACGATTTCCAAGCCTTTCAGTGTTCCCGATAATGCGACGCTGACGACTGCGCTAAAGGACGCGACGGACAGGGGAACTCCAACCAGATCATCGGGTTATGTCGCGCCTAACATTCCGCTGCTGGGGGGATTCGGCTATTACGGCGGATATGCCCGGCCGTATTACGGAGGCTATTATGGAGGAGGCTATTACAATCCCTTCTATGGCGGCTGGTGGTAAAGAGCGGGTTTACCATTGGGCAGGCTGAACCCCGATAAGAATAAAAGCAACAAGAAGCAACGTTTTTCTTTCCTGGAGGTATCTTTTTTCCGCCTCTGCCAAAATCCTTTTACCAATTAATAACAACAGGGGACAACATGAGTTGCATGGAAAGCAAGCATGCCATGGCGCTGGCGGCTGCCATGGTATTTTCAGCGATACTGAGCGGCTGTGCGGCTGTTCATACGTCGATCGCGAAAAAGGATCTGGACGTTCAGACTAAAATGAGCGATACCATTTTCCTTGACCCGGTCGAGCCTGAGCGAAAGATTGTTTATCTTAATGTGCGGAACACGTCCGACAAGTCAAATTTTGATATTGCCGCGCCTGTTGCGAGAGTACTTGAAGGAAAGGGCTATACCATTACGCCCGATCCCAAAAAAGCCCATTACTGGCTTCAGGTTAATGTATTGAGCGTAGACAAGGCGAGCCCGACAGCCGCGCAGGCCGCTCTAGGGGCGGGTTATGGCGGCGCTTACGGAGCCGCCATCGGTGGTGCGGCTGCGGGCGCGGCCATAGGGGCTGCGGTGGATGGCTGGGGCGCTGCCGGGATTGGCGGACTGGCTGGGGTCGCCGCTTTGGGGCTCGTCGACACTGTCGCGAGCGCCGCGGTGAAGGACGTGACATTCATGGCCGTTACCGATGTCGAGATTGCGGAGCGGGCCGAGGCGGGCGTCATTGTACGGCAGGATAATCAACAGGACGCCAAGCAGGGAATAGGCGGAGCAATGAGACAGACATCCTCCAAAGTCACTAACATGAACAAGTATCGCACCCGTGTCGTCAGCACGGCCAATAAGGTCAACTTGCAATATGAAGAAGCTGCTGCTGATTTGACGAATGGGTTGACACGCTCTATTTCTGGTCTGTTCTAAATTCCCGCAGGAGCGGCTCATGTGAGGTCCTCATGTGAGGTCCTCATGTGAGGTCAATTCCCCGCCGTTCCTGCTTCCTTACCGCCGGATAAATCCCAATCCTCTGGCTGGAGGTCACCCCAATCCTGTTCATCCAGGCTCACTTCATCAAGCGTAGGCTGGGCTCTGTCGGGATTATTTTAAAATGTCGGGCGTAGCCCGACCTACGGCATGGCCGTTCGTTATATATGCCCAAGGAGATAACAATGAATATAAAACTGACGAGTATGTTACTGGCGCTGGGGCTTGTTGTCTGTCCTATTGCTGGTCACACCCAGCAGAAAGATGCCGGAGCTGCCGGCAGCAAGAACGGGCTCGATCGTATGAGCAAGGAGCTTGGACTCAGCGCAGAACAGAGATCCAAAGTCGAAGCTATCTTCGAAGCGGAGAAAAGCAAAGTCGAAGCCATCTTCAATGAAGAGAGGCAAAAACTGCAAGTGGTGCAACAGGATACCCGCGCAAGCCTGGAGGGTGTGCTTACGCCGGAGCAGATGAACAAGCTGGATCAAAAAATGCGCGAGAACGCCAAAAATGATTCGAAGAAGAAGTAGAGATCTCGAATGCTACTCCTGGTTGGGCATGCATGCCTTTCTCATTTCTCCCATCTGCGTAACTCCTGAATACGACCTTTCTTGATCGTTTGTTTCAAAGTTTGATGAGGGAATCTGGCTGAATTGGAGCCAGGTTGCCGGATTGCCAATACGGCTTTATTGGCCGGGGTGGGCTGGGGTGGCATCCAGGCTCGCAAAATAGGATAATCGCGCACCGCACGGAAAAGCCGTGGCCCGATTTATCCTCATATGCTGCCATCCATCGAACAACGTCTTTCTCTTGAACTCGCTGCCAAGTCTGCGCAGGTGGCCGCCGCCATTGCCCTGCTCGACGAAGGTGCGACAGTGCCATTCATTGCCCGTTATCGCAAAGAAGCGACTGGCGGACTGGACGATACGCAGTTGCGCCTGCTGGAAGAGCGGCTGGGCTATTTGCGCGAACTGGAAGACAGGCGTGCTGCAATCATTGCTTCCATCGAGGAGCAGGGCAAGATGACACCGGCTCTGCTGGCTTCGCTGACGCATGCGGAAGACAAGACACGGCTGGAGGACCTATACCTGCCTTTCAAGAAGAAGCGCCGCACCAAGGCGCAGGTCGCGCGGGAGGCCGGACTGGAACCTCTGGCGGATGCGTTGCTGGCGAATCCCTTGCTGCAACCCGAGAAAGAGGCTGACAAATACCTGAAGCCCGCTTTCACCACCGATCAGGGCGACAACCCCGGCGTGGAAGACGCCAAAGCCGCGCTCGAGGGTGCGCGCCACATCCTCATGGAGCGTTTCGCGGAAGATGCAGCCTTGCTCCAGGGGCTGCGCGAATATCTGTTGGAGCATGGTGTGGTGGAATCGAAGATTATCGAAGGCAAGGAAGTTGCTGGCGCCAAGTATGCCGATTACTTCGACTATTCGGAAAAGATCGGCACGATCCCTTCGCACCGCGCCCTGGCGCTGTTCCGGGGCCGCCGCGAAGAAATTCTGAATGTTGTGTTACGCCTGGATTCTGAAGCGGAAAAGCCGAAATGGGATGCGCCGTACAATCCTTGCGAGGCGCGCATCGCTGTGCATTTCGGCATCCGTAACGAGAACCGGCCCGCCGACGCATGGCTGAGCGAGACTGTGCGCTGGGCCTGGCGCGTGAAAATTTTCCTGCATCTGGAAACCGAATTGATGAGCGCGTTGCGCAAGCGCGCCGAGACGGAGGCCATCGATGTGTTCGCACGAAATCTAAAAGCACTATTGCTGGCTGCACCCGCCGGGCCGCGCGCCACCATCGGCCTCGACCCCGGCGTGCGCACCGGCGTGAAGGTCGCGGTGGTGGATGAGACCGGCAAGGTCATGGATACGGCTGTGATATATCCCCACCAGCCGAAGAACGATTGGGATGGTTCACTGCATGTTCTGGGAAAGCTGGCTGAAAAATACAAGGTGTCGCTGGTCGCCATCGGCAATGGCACAGCATCGCGTGAAACCGACAAGCTGGCGAAAGACCTGATCAAGCGCCGCCCGGACCTCAAGCTGGCGTCGATCGTGGTGTCGGAGGCGGGTGCATCGGTCTATTCCGCCTCCAAGTTTGCTGCGCGCGAGCTACCGGAAATGGATGTGTCGCTGCGCGGCGCGGTCTCCATCGCACGGCGGCTACAGGACCCGCTGGCGGAACTGGTTAAGGTCGATCCAAAATCTATTGGCGTCGGTCAATACCAGCACGACGTCGCGCAAACCCAACTGGCGCGCTCACTCGACGCCGTGGTGGAAGACTGTGTCAATGCGGTCGGCGTAGACGTCAACACTGCCTCGCAGCCTCTGCTCGAACGGGTTTCCGGGCTTAACAGCAGTGTTGCACAAAGCATTGTTGCCTATCGCGACAGCAAAGGCATGTTTACCTCGCGCGCGGATTTACGCGAGGTACCGCGTGTGGGCGAAAAAACCTTCGAGCAGGCGGCTGGCTTCCTGCGAATCGTGAACGGCGATAATCCGCTGGATGCTTCCGCCGTGCATCCCGAGTCATACCCCGTGGTCGAGAGCATCCTTGCCGACCTCAAGCAGGATATCAGAACGGTTATCGGCAATACCAGACTGTTGAAATCGCTCAATCCGGCCAGGTACGCCAATGAGAAATTCGGTGTACCGACAGTGAGCGATATTCTGGGTGAACTCGAAAAACCCGGCCGCGACCCGCGCCCGGAATTCACCACTGCGGCCTTCAAGGAGGGGGTAAACGAGATTGGCGACTTGCGCCCGGATATGATTCTGGAAGGCGTGGTGACCAATGTTGCCGCCTTTGGCGCATTCGTCGATATCGGCGTGCATCAGGATGGGCTGGTGCACATCTCCGCGCTCGCCGATAAATTCGTGAAAGACCCGCACACCGTCGTCAAAGTGGGACAGGTGGTCAAGGTCAAGGTGCTGGAAGTCGATGAGAAGCGCAAACGCATCGCGCTGACCATGCGGCTGACGGATAACGCGCCGCAACCGGACAAGCGTGCCGGCATATCGGAACAAGGAGGCAGGCGGAAAGACAATTCATCCCGTCGCCCACAGAAAAATAAGCCGAAACAGGAACCCTTGGCAACTACCGCAATGGCAGCGGCTTTTGCGAAGTTGAAGGGCTAGTTTGATAATCACTCAAATTCGATACTATCGATTCCAATGGAAAAAAACTGAGGATGTAACTGAGCAGGGTCTGGGTTCAAGGCTGGTTACCTTCCCCGATGGTTTAATACCACTTTACTCAGCGCGGGCAGGATAACAAACGTGCAGACCATGATCCAGAATATGCCGATGGTGATGAGCAAGCCCATGCTGGAGATGCCGGCATGCGGCGAGAAAGCCAGCCCGCCAAAGCTGGAGGAGGTGGTCAGGGCACCAAAAAATATGGCTCTGGCGGTGCTGGACGCATAGATATCCTGCTCTCCGGAATCGGTACCGGAAAGCGATTCACGCAGCTTGACGAGCATATGGATGCCGTTGTCAACCCCCAGTCCCATTAGCAGTGGCAGGGCGATGATGTTGGCAAAATTGATGGAAGTACCGGTGAGAACTGCGCAGGCCATGGTAAAGAGTCCGGCCAGTATGAGCGTTGCCATGATCAGCGCCGTATCCAGGATATTGCGCCGGATGGCAAACAAAACGACCGCGATGGCCACCAGGGCGATCACGATCGCCTGCTTGAAAGCATCGACGACTTCATTCATGGATTCCCAGTAGATGATCGGCAGGCCGGTCGTTTCGGGCGCGGCCGATTGCACCTCGGTAATAAATTCCTCCAGGTTGGTTAGATCGTTGAGGTCTTTTTTTGGAAAGATCTGGATACGATACCAGCCATCCTTGCTTAACCATCGATCGCTGATATCGGAAGGCAAGTCGGCGAGGCTGATCTGTCTGGCTTCCAGGCTGGTTGATAATTCTTTCATGACCATCGGTAAAGTACCAAGCAGCGCCGTCTGGATTTTTTCAATAAATATCGTCCGGCTGGGTTCTGGCCGGGCATTGAGTTCGATCAGGATTTCCTGCAGTTCCTTTTTCAAGCCGGTAAGCGACGCGCGATCACGAGGATTGGTTTTTTGGGGAAGGAGGGTGTCGATGGTTTTTATCAGATGGGTGGCGCCGGCCGTCGGGTCAACACCCGTTTTCAACCGGGGGAAATCCTGTGCCTGCGGGCCAAGCATGAGTGCCAGTTCTTCGATCAAGGCCAGCTTTTCATCCTGATCCATGGGCTGAAGATCAAATAGACTAATGGTTTTATCCACCGAAGCCAATGCCGACAGCTTTTGTTGCAGGGCTTTCG
>DASVYI010000275.1:0-1587 GCA_036392275.1 Nitrosospira sp.
CAGCGACACCAATTCCCGGGGCCACTGCGCGACATCGATGCGTTCATGCAACTGGCTTGCCGTGATGCGTTCGGCGGCCCTGGTGATGTCCGCCAAGGGTTTCATACCGCGCCGCGCCACGACGATTCCGATGGCCGCGGACACTAGAATACCGATCAACAGCACACCAGCCAAATAGCGTTCATACCGGCTGACCAGTACCTCTTCATCCGTCTCGTCCAATGCCACCTGGATTTGCCGCCGTGGCATGTCGATATCACCGGTTCCCACCCAGGCGGCAATCAGCAGATAGGTTTTATTGCCGGGAGAATGCCATTTTATTGCCCTGCCTTTCGATTCACCCGGATCGGGGAATACAGCGGATGGAATCTCGTGATCCATATCGGGAACTTCGTAAAGCATGATCCCCGATTCATTCAGAATCCGGCTGTAGATATGATACTGGGAGTTGGCAAACCCGACATTTTTCCGGAAGACTTCGCGTTCCAGAATTTCTCTGTTACCGGTCTGCAAGATGCGATCGAGAACCTCGATCCGGCTATTGAGAAAATGCTCGTCTTCCCTCTCCAGCGTCGTGATAAGAACCCAGTACAGGAATCCCGAAGCGAAGACGAGCATGATGGAGGCCGATAACGCATAAAGCCAGGTCAGTTGCCGGGTAATGGACCAGCGCGGATAGCCGGAGGTGACTTTAGGCTGGCGGAGGCTGTCGGTCTTCAAATACGTACCCTACGCCACGTACCGTATGGATCAGCTTTTTCTCGAATGGATCATCGACCTTGCTGCGTAACCTGCGTATCGCCACATCGATGACATTGGTATCACTGTCGAAATCGACGTCCCAGACCTGTTTAGCAATCAGCGTGCGGGACAAAACTTCCCCTGCGCGCCGCATCAGCAGCGATAGAAGCGCGAATTCCCTGGATGTCAGATCGAGACGGCTGCCGCCGCGGATTGCCTTCTGACGCGCGAATTCGATCTCCAGGTCAGCGGTTTTCAGCGTTTTATTATGCTGTGGCGGTGCACGCCGCATCAGCAGGCGAACTCTTGCCAGCAATTCGGAAAATGCGAAAGGCTTGATGAGGTAATCGTCCGCGCCGAGTTCCAACCCCCTGACCCGGTCCTGCACCGTATCCCTGGCGGTGAGGAAAAGCACGGGCATCCGCTTCCCCGCCCGGCGCAGTGTCGCGAGAATGGACCAGCCATCCCAGCCGGGCAGCATCACGTCGAGAATGATCAGATCGTAATCAATATCGAGAGCGAGCAGCATTCCCTCGTCCCCACTCCCCGAGGTATCGACCATGTATCCCGATTCGGTCAATCCCTTGCGGAGAAAGGAGGCAGTCTTTTTTTCGTCTTCGATAATCAGGATACGCATCGATATGGACGAAGCATGAGCGATTTACGGCCAGATTCGTGCCACAAAAACCTGATCCGGATGGCCATTAAGCAATTCGTCAGTCAAGCGTCACTGCCTGCGGCCGCGTGGGCCAAGTGCCGCGGGCAATCACCTTTGCGCCATCGAAAATCACATAGCTCTGGCGCCCATAGTGCGGAAGCGGCCGCGTCAGGGCCGCGAGCGACGCG
>DASVYI010000276.1:0-1875 GCA_036392275.1 Nitrosospira sp.
CGGGCACCAGTTCGCCCCGCCCCATGATCTCTTTGGCTACCCGGCCCAGTTGCGTACCCTGAGCCACATTTGCGCGCAGCAAGTCGCCGGTCGAAATCTGGGGAATTCCCCAAAGCTTTACCAGCTCCTTGGCCTGGGTACCCTTTCCCACGCCCGGCGCACCCAGCAGGAGAATCGGTCCGGGAGCGATCATCCTTGCCGACCCTCGATCACTTTCTAATGCACTTTCAACACTTGCAGATGATGACATTTACCAAGTTTTCCTTCCGCGTATACGACCGGAACGCGGGGAAAAGCCGTCATAATGGCGCATGATCAGCTGCGATTCGATCTGGTTGACAGTGTCCATGGCGACACCCACTACGATGAGCAGCGAGGTGCCGCCAAAGTAGAAATTGACCCCCAAACCGTGTGTTGCCCACGTGGGCAAGCTCTCAAAAAACCGTCCAATCAGCCAAATCTTGTCGAACCGGATACCCGAAATCATGAACGTCGGCACCATCTGAATCAGGATCAGATACACCGCGCCTACCAGCGTGATTCGAGTAAGAATGTCGTTGATGAAGTCCGATGTCCGCTTGCCGGGCCGGATGCCAGGGATAAACGACCCCGACTTGCGGAAATTATCGGCAATGTCGTCCGGCTTCATCACGATCGAAACATAGAAATATGCAAAGAAAATAATTGCCAGCGCATTCAGAAACACGTACCAGGGCATACCCGGACCCAACGCCTGGATGATCGGCTGGAAGAACCGGTTGTTCTGTACCCATTCCACCTGCCCGAACAGCAAGGGCGCAGACAGAATCGAACTGGCAAAAATAATGGGCATCACGCCGCCCGAATTCACCTTCAGAGGGAGATGGCTCGACGAGCCCCCCATCATCCGCCGGCCCACGATGCGCCGTGCGCTCTGGATTGGAATACGCCGTTCTGACCGCTCCACGAACACGATGAACGCGACCACCGCGATCATGCCGACCACGATGAAGAGAACGGCAAAAATGGTAAGCGAGCCCCACGCGCTCGTCTGCACCTTTTGGACAAGTTCAACAATGCCGCGCGGCAGACCCGCGATAATTCCGGCAAAAATCAGCAAACTCATGCCGTTGCCGATGCCGCGATCCGTGATCTGCTCGCCGAGCCACATGATGAAGCCCGAACCCGTCGTCAGCGTGAGCACCGTCATCATCACAAAGCCGATTCCCGGATGCAGCACCAGTCCGCTCTTGGTCAGCACGGCAGCAATGCCGATTGCCTGCAGCGCCGCCAGAACAATCGTCATGTACCTGGTCCACTGCGTGATCTTCCGCCGCCCCAGCTCGCCTTCCTTCTGAATTCGCGCCAGCGGTTCGTACACGACCGTCAGCAACTGGAAGATGATCGACGCCGTGATGTACGGCATGATGCCCAGAGCGAAAATCGTCATTCTGCGCAGGTTGCCGCCGCCAAACAGATCGAGCAGACCGAGCGCCGAGCCGTTCTGCATGTTGAACAGACTGGCCAGCCGCGCTGTGTCGATGCCGGGCGTGGGGATAAACGCACCCAGGCGGTAAACGGCGAGAATGCCAAGGGTGAAAAGTACCCGCTTGCGCAGGTCAGGAATCCGGAAGATATTTGCGAACTTCTCAAGCATGTCTGGTTTTCCGCTTCAGGCGAGACCGCCCGCGTGACTTACCCAATCAGTGTATGCGCGATTGAGGCTGCCTGTCGCTGAATCTGCGCCGGAACCCTGAAGTTCGATCTTGTCAGGCTGGAATCCAGCTTGGCGGTGTTCCCGGACACAGACTTGATGGCATCAGCCCCCTGCACAAGGGGTGCCCCCGGTCCCTCGCTTTTGGAGACCGGGAATCACATACCTAGGCCGCAGCCGGC
>DASVYI010000277.1:0-4580 GCA_036392275.1 Nitrosospira sp.
GTTCAAGTGCCGGCAATACCGGCGCCCAGGCAAGATGGTCGCCAGAAGTACCGTGCACGAGTAACAGGGGTTCACCCGCGCCGCTATGCCAGCATGCTATGGCCGTTCCATCGCCTGAGGAAATCAGTTCCATGGGCTCAACAAGTACATGTGCATAAAGAAGATCGACCGCCAGACGGCTGCATTCCATTTTATAGGAGATTGCATGAGGGGAACCGGTATTTGTCATACTTCAGCGCGCAGGCGCAGTATATCGCGCGGGCGCGGGCGGTTGAAGCGGCGGATATCCGGGATAGTGATTGCATGCAACTGCGCGGTGCTTTGAAGGCGCAAGAAATTAAATCGCTGGAGCAGATTAACAAATACTTCCACCTTACGGGTGAGCTTTATGGCAGCTATGAGGCATGGAGTTACTTCCGACCCGCGCCCGCGGTGAACAATAATAGCGCCTACGATTTGCGGGTTGTGCACACCAGGTTAGGCGCACTCGTCACTACGCGACAAAGGAACCCCAACGGCCATTCAAAAACCGTGTGATACGCTGGGATTCGTACCTCACCCCAATCTTTTGGCGCTACGCCCGTTGCCGCTGCGCAAGCTCCTGATCCGATTCGAGCTTGAGCGGCCCCTTGCCGGAGAAACGGTCCAGGTAGAGATAGATTACCGGTGTTATGAAAAGCGTGATGACTTGGGAAAACAGCAGCCCGCCCACCACGGCAAGACCAAGGGGCTGACGCAACTCTGCGCCCGCTCCCAATCCGAGCGCGATAGGGAGCGTACCCATCAACGCTGCAAGGGTGGTCATCATGATGGGCCGGAAACGCAGCAGACAGGCGGTCCGGATCGCTTCGCGCGGCTGCATGCCTTCATTGCGCTGCGCGTCGAGGGCAAAATCGATCATCATGATGGCATTTTTCTTCACGATCCCGATCAGCATCAGGATGCCGATCATGGCGATAATCGATAACTCCATCTTGAACAGCCACAGCATTGCCAGCGCGCCTACTGCCGCGGATGGCAGGCCGGAAAGAATCGTCAAGGGATGAATATAGCTTTCGTAGAGCACCCCCAGCAACACGTAAATTACCAGCAGCGCGGCAACGATCAATACCACCTGGCTCGCCTGCGAAGACTGGAACGCCGCGGCATCGCCGGCATAGCTGGTCAAAACGCTCGCGGGCATATTCATGTCGCGCTTGAATTGTTCGATCCGGGCCGAGGCGTCCCCGAGCGCGGCGCCGGGAGCAAGGTTGAACGAGATCGTCAAGGCTTCTAGCTGGCCCGCGTGGTTGATTGCGATCGGACCCACCTCGCGCTCGACCGATGCCACGCTCGATAGCGGGACCAGCCTGTCATTCTTGCCGCGCAGATAGATTTTGTCGAACGCACTCTCGTCGGTGCGGGCTTCGGCGATCACCTGCAAGATGACCTGATAGCTGTCACTGGACGTGTAGATGGTTGAAACCTGGCGTTCGCCAAAGGCGCTATACAGCGTCGAGCGGATATCGGACATCTGTACGCCCAGCAGATTGACCTTGTCGCGATTGATCTTGAGCCGCGCCTGCAAGCCCTTCAGTTGGGAATCGCTGGTGACGTCGCGAAAAATGGATTCGGCACGCATGCGTGCCATGAGGCCGTCGGCCGCGGCGCGCAGTTCCCCGGCTTGCACGCTGCGCATGACATACTGATAGCGGCTCTTGCTGGTGCGGCCGCCCAGCCTGAGATTCTGGATGGGATTGATGAAGACGTTGACGCCGGGTATCGCACGCACTTCCCGGCGCAGGCTCTCGATCACCTTGTCGAGATGGGGACGTTCGCTTCGCGGCTTGAGCGTCATGAACAGGCGTGCGCTATTGCTGTCGCTGGCATTGACGATCAAGGTATCAACCGCGGGGTTGGCGCGGATCACGCTGCCGGTGCGCTGCAGCAGCTCGGCCATGGCGGGGAAGGAAATATCCTCGACAGCCTCGACGGTAATCAGGGCCTGGCCGATATCCTCGTTGGGGAAAAAACCTTTGGGCAAGACTGTGAACAGCACGCCCGTGGCGACGAAGGTGCCGATGGCGATACCCAGCACCAGGCGGAGGTGACGCAGCGACCAATCCAGCATGCGCTCATAGCCTGCCAATGTTTTGGCAAACCCGCGCTCGAACCATTCGGTCCATTTCATGCTGAGACTCTCGGTCTGATGCTCCGTAATGTAGCGGCTGGTCATTACGGGAACCAATGTGAGTGATACCAGGGCTGACATCATGACCGCTATCCCGACAACGGCAGCAAACTCATGAAAAAGCAGTCCGATCACACCAGGCATGAAGAATATCGGAATGAAAACAGCAACCAATGAAAGGGAAATCGACATGATCGTGAAGCTGACCTCTCTCGATCCCTGTAATGCCGCCTGCAGAGGAGGCATGCCCTTTTCGATATGGCGAACGATATTCTCGAGCATCACGATGGCGTCGTCCACGACCAGTCCGACTGCAAGCGTGATGGCCAGCAGCGAAATATTGTCCAGGCTGTAATCAAGAAAACGCATCACCGCAACAGTTCCCAACAGCGAAATCGGCAACGACAAGGCCGGGATCACGGTAGCGGAAGCCTTGCGCAGGAACAGGAAAATCACCAGCAATACGAGAACAATCGTGATTGCCAGGGTGACCTGCACATCATGAATCGAATCCCGGATCGAAATCGAACGATCACTGGTCAATTTGAGATGAACTGATGACGGCATCTGCGCAACCAGCGTCGGGATGGCTGCCTTGATGGCGTCCACCGTGGCAACGGTATTGGCGCCCGGCTGGCGCTGCACCGAAAGCGTGATGGCGCGTTCGCCATTCACCCAGCTTGCGGTCTTGACCGACTCGACGCTATCCTCGACATCCGCCACTTCCGAAAGCCTTACCGGATTTCCCGCGGGCGAAGTCGCGACGATCAGGTTCGCGAACTCCGCAGCGTTGCTGAGTTGGCGATTGGCCTGGATGGTAAGCGACTGCCGCGGCCCCTCGAGCGTGCCAATCGGAGAGTTGGCGTTCGCGGTACGAATCGCGGCAGCGATGTCGTCGAGGGTCAAATTGCGGACCGCGAGCGCTTCCGGAATCGCGCGCACGCGCACTGCAAACTTTTTTTGTCCGTTGATCTGTACCTGCGCCACACCGGTAAGCGTCGAGAGTGTCGGGGCAATGAGATCCTCGGCATAGCTGTTCAGATCCGACAGCGACATCGAGGGCGACGTCAGGGCCAGGAAAATGATGGGTGAATCAGCGGGATTGATCTTGCGGTACGAGGGCGGCGCGGTCATCTCGACCGGAAGCGATCGCTGCGCCCGCAGCAACGCCGCCTGCACGTCGATGGAGGCAGCGTCGATGTCGCGGTTCTGGTCGAACTCCAGCGTGATCGATGTGTTGCCAAGCGTGCTGGTCGAGCTGATTACCGAAAGTCCCGAAATCGTGGAAAACTGCCGTTCCAGGGGAGTGGCCACCGAGGAGGCCATGGTCTCCGGGCTGGCGCCCGGGAGTGTCGCCGTGACAGAAATAGTGGGCGAGTCGTAGCTCGGCAGCGCAGCAATCGGCAAACCGCCGTAGGCAATAATGCCAGCCACGATGGCGGAAGCCGATAGCAGCACCGTCATTATCGGCCGGCGGATGCATAGTTCCGAGAGATTCATCGTTGGCGCATCGCCGCACCACTCTTACCCGCCATATTCCCGCCAGCCGGAAAACTCATCTATTCACCGGCTCCCGCCTCGACGCCCTCGGATGCGGTTTCCCTTACGTGCTTCGCTTCCTTTACCGCACTCCCCGGCCTGAGGTTCTGGGCGCCTTCCACGACGACGCGCAACCCTGGCGCAATGCCATTCCCTTCCACGACCGCAATCTCATCCTGAACCAGGCGCACATTGACTGGAAGCAAACTCACTTTGTTGTCGGTGCCGACCGCATAAAGGAATTTCATTTCCGGACCGGTCTGCACCGCCTGCACCGGCACGGTAAGCGCCCGGGTCAGCGTGCGCGGCGCAAGCGCCACCGTCACGAACATTCCGGGCCAGAGATGGTTATCCGCATTGGGAAACTCCGCTTTGAGACGGATCGTGCCGCTTGCCGTATCGATCATGTTGTCGATGAATATCAGGCGCCCCGTTCTCGTCTGTTTTGAAGCGGTATCCAGTTCCACACTGACCGCCACATTGCCTTTGGCAAGCGCCTCCTCCAGAGGAACGAACTCCCGTTCCGGCAGGGTGAAACTGACATTGATCGGATCGATCTGCGTAATGTTCACCAGCGCATCGTTCGGTTGCACCAGACTGCCCTGATAAACCGAAATGGCGCCCGTGCGCCCCGCGATAGGCGCAACGATTTCGCTAAAACCGACCGCGATGCGGTTGGCCTGCACCGTGGCCTGATCAACGGTAAGTTGGGCTCGCATTGCGTCGACCTGGTTCTCCGCCACGTCAAGCGCGGCCTGCGAAATAAAATTCTGACGAAAAAGCTCACGCTGGCGTTCGAGGTTTCGCTCGGCGTTCCTCAGATCGGCGCGGGCTTTCGCCAGTTGTCCTTCAGTCTTGAGGAGATTGGCAT
>DASVYI010000278.1:0-2598 GCA_036392275.1 Nitrosospira sp.
TGGATTTTTCCACCTGAATGTTATATCGCTCGAACAACTCCTGGATTAAATCCTCCACGGTAAAGCCACAACGGGAAATATCCACCGTGACCTTGGTGAAATCGAGCTGAATGTTGTCCGATCTGACTTCCTCGGGAAGCAGGTCATGGAGGTCCAATACTCTGAATACTCCAGTGGAATTGATTTGCGCACGGACCTCCTTCGCCAGCTCCAGCGTACGCGAAAGCAGCTTGTATCCTTCCATCATGGCCTGCTTGCGCGCCACATCCAGACTCGCAATCATGCTGTACTGCGGACTGGTGGAAGTATGCATGTTGAAATTTTCGCGAAAGAGGTGTTCGTTGAATCCGGGGTCATTGATGTGGATCATGCTGGATTGCGAAAAAGCCGACAACACTTTGTGCGTGCTCTGGGTGGCGTAATCCGCTCCCGCTTCCATCGCGGTGGGACGAAACGCCGGATGAAAGCGGGCAAAGGCATACCATGCCTCGTCAATGATGACTTTTATGCCTTTCGCATGAGCAGCCTCGATGATCGGCGGCAAATCGTACCGCAGACCATCGTACGTGCAACTGGTGAGTATCAGCGCCTGCGCATCGGAATGCTCCTCGATCGCATCGAACAGAGTTTGTTTCGGAACCGGCCCGTAAATGCTGAATTTCTTGTTTACCGACGAGTCGAGATAAATCGGATACGCGCCGGACAACACCACCCCGTGATGCACCGATTTATGACAGTTCCTGTCCAGTAACAGCTTCTCGCCGGGCGCGAGCAGCGTCTGGAATATCACCTTGTTGGCAGTTGACGTACCGTTTGTCGCAAAGAAAGTACGCCGCGCGCCGAATGCCTTTGCAGCGATCTTCTGCGCTTCCGCGATGACACCGGATGGTTCCATCAGTGAATCGAGCATGGGCACCGATACCGACAAGTCCGCGCGAAAAACATGTTCGCCGATGAAATGATAGAAATCGCTCGCCCAGGGGCTGTCGCGCACCGAGTCACCGGATGAATGTCCCGGCGTATGCCAGGCATCCTTTGCCATCAACACATAATTCTTGAGCTGGTCGTAGAAGGGCGTGCGGGCCTTTTCCTGAAGCTGGGCATTGAGAATGCGGTACATGCCGCGATAGTCCCGCTCCTCGCGATAAAAGTAACCGTCCACTGTTTCCGAGAAGAGCGCGTCCACCACTTCATCCTCTTTTTCCTGCGCAATGAGGATGTAGATATCCAGTTCAGGGCGGAAGCGGTTGATTTCCTGCACCAGCTTCAATGCCGTCATCTGCAGATTGCGCGAACCCTTGTCGCCGTTTTTCAGGGTGTAGAGCGTATCGTCCACCACGACCGACTGAATGTCGCCGTCATCCTGAATGGCTTGCAGCGCTTCGCGCGCGGTCGTGACTCCTATAAAAGTGATACCCAGCGGATTTTCCAGAGACTTGGCGGCAGCATTCAATCCCTTGATGAGCTCCCTCAATATCAGTTTCTCATCATTGATGACAAGTATCCGGCTGATCGGTTTCTTCATGAAATACTGCTTCTGGTAAAAAAGCGCTTTATGCGCCAAAACGGCCTCGATTGCAACCCCTTGATAATGCCCGGCACTCCCTGACACCGGGCTCATGGGTAGCTCTGCCGGTGACGGAAAGCAATCCTGGCTGAAACGATCTATATTGACACTATGAGAGTTTTCGGAGGAGTTGTGCACCATAGCGCGGCGGCGATGCTGCTTGTGTTGCCACTTTTTGGTCTTGCCGCGCCAGTGATGGTATTGAACGTACAGGGACCTGTTACGCCGTCGAGCGCAGATTTCATCGAACGCGGCCTGCAACGGGCCGCCGCCGAGAGCGCTCTGCTTGTTGTGCTGCAGCTCGATACGCCGGGCGGCCTGGATACTTCGATGCGGCAGATCGTACGTGATATCCTGGGTTCAACGGTGCCAGTAGCCGGTTTTGTGGCACCGGGCGGCGCACGGGCGGCAAGCGCGGGAACCTACATTCTTTATGCCTGCCATATCGCAGCGATGGCACCCGGCACCAACCTAGGTGCAGCCACGCCGGTACAGATTGGCGGCTTGCCGGATTTCGAGCCCGAACCCAAAACCAGGCAGAGACCATCCCCCGGTTCACCCGCGCCGAAGCCGGACGAAAGCCAGGCTCAAAACAACCCGAAGGATGACAACGTCCCGGCGAAAGACGCCATGTCGCGCAAAATGATTCATGACGCGTCGGCATATATCCGCGGGCTTGCGCAAATGCGCGGACGCAATGCGGAATGGGCGGAGCGGGCCGTGCGCGAAGCGGTAAGCCTGTCGGCAACCGAAGCCCTGGATCTCAAAGTCATCGATTATATTGCCACCGACGTGCCCGATTTGCTGAAACAGCTGAATGGCAGGCAAATGACCGTGCTTGGCCGGAACATCACCCTTGACACAGGCTCAGCCATGCTCCAGATCGTCGAGCCAGATTGGCGTACACGGGTACTGGCCATCATTACAAACCCCAGTGTCGCATACATACTGATGCTCATCGGCATTTACGGGTTGTTTTTCGAATTTTCCAATCCGGGCTTCGTATTGCCGGGCGTAGCGGGAGCCATCTG